>JAIRMP010000060.1 GCA_031258615.1 Spirochaetaceae bacterium
GGGCCCCCCCCCCCCCCCCCCCCCCAAAAAAAAAAAAATCTAAGCCGGGCCGCTATCCACTATATTGCTGAAACAGCCTCTTTGCCGGAGGCGCTCTCCATGACTTGTTCCGCCGCGGAGATGACCGCGTTGGTAGCATAGTCGTAGGTCATAAAGAATCGTATCCCCTTTTCGGCCAGAATTGCCCTGGGAGCTTCCCCTATACGCACGGCAATCACCCCCGTGCAGTCCTCTATCACGGACAGAATCGTATTCATAACCTCCTCCCGATCCCTGCACGCCTCCGGCCCGGAACAGTAGCGCTTAATCTCCCGGCGTTCAAAAAAAGTTACCTGTCCCCGCGAGTATTGATAGACGTAAAACGCGACGGTGTGCCCGAAATGCTGATCCACCAGGTAGCCGTTTTTTGAAGCCACGGCGAAGCGCAGGGGGCTGTCCAAATCCGTGCACTCTGTTTTTGCCGGCGGCTCCGCGCTGATGTTTAACGAAAGCGAAATATCGTTGTCCAGCGTGCCCGCGGCATCGGCCCGGCACTGCCTGCAATGGTACATCTGTGGAAGTATGGCTTCGCACTGTTTACGCATCCTCATGATGCCGGCGTTGTTTACCAGCGGCAGATGTTCAAAGAGGCTGCCCCTGACAGGAATAAGCTGCATTATGTTTGAAAGGTCCGCGCCCAGGGCGGCGGCGGTTTTTACAACATCCGGAATGTGCGCGTCGTTTATCCCGGTGAGCATCACAATGTTTACCTTGCAGATCATGCCCAGTTCCACAATGCGTCTTATGCCATCAAGCTGATTCTCAAGCAACAGCTTTGCCGCCTCTATACCCAGGTAGTTTCTGTCATTGAACCGCACGTGGCGGTAAACACGCTTTCCTATCACAGGGTCCACAGCGTTCACCGTTACCGTCACGTGGGATACGCCCAGAGCTTCAAGTTCGCCGGCATACCGGGGCAGCGCCAGCCCGTTGGTCGAAATACAGAACGTAATTTCAGGCTCAACCTGGCGTACAAGGGTGAGGGTTTCCTTGAGCGCCTGGAAATTTGCCAGGGCGTCTCCCGGCCCCGCTATACCGACAACATCCGGCTTTCCTATCTTTTCTTTTACCAGCAGGTAACGTTCCAGCGCCTCCCGCGGCGATAAGACCTTTGCGGTAACGCCGGGGCGGCTTTCATTTGGACAGTCGTATTTGCGGACACAGTAGTTGCACTGTATGTTACAGGCAGGGGCGACAGGCAGGTGCACACGGCTGTGCCGCATGGCTGCGCCGCCGCCGCAGCCGGAAAAACAGGGATGGCTTGCCGTTTTAAGCAGATTGACGGCTTTTTTCGAATTTACAGTATCCACGTTACGCTCCTGGCGAAGATTTACCGGTAAAACCTGTACAACAATAACAATATTATTTACGTATGTCAAGTAGGAAAATAGGTATGGGTACGGCAAAAATTAGGGTGTAATCAGGCAATAACTTTGCGTACATCTTGTCAGAGACCGCTTTCATACAGGATAAACGCATAGAGTCAAAGACCACCGGCATAGCCGGTGGTTTACGGAATATTATTATAACAAATCACGAAAATTTAGGATACATTTGTTTGTTGAATTCCAGAAATTTCCGCAGTTCCCGAACTGTAAGCTTCTCTGTTTCTCTATGGTGAGAAATTTGTCTGAGAAATAGGGCTAATTGCTGATTGTTTTACACGTTGCAGGTAGTATTCGATCGAGTCGACGAGCGCGAGGCGGCTTGCGTCTATTATGTCGGCGGAAACGCCTACCGTTGTCCAGGCGGAAACGCCGTCCGTTGATTCGACTAGGACGCGCACCTTGGCGGCGGTCGCGTGTTTGCCGTCTATCACGCGAACCTTGTAGTCGGACAGCCGCATCCTGGCGAGTTCCGGGTAGAAGCGGAGCAGGCTGCGACGCAGCGCCCCGTCAAGCGCGTTGACGGGGCCGTCCCCTTCCGCCGCGGCTATCTCGTACTGCCCGTTTACAAGGACTTTTACCCAGGCGTGGCAGCATTCCATCAGCTTGCCTGCCGGGTGTTCGCTCTGTACCCTGTACGCGATGATGTCGAAGGCGCTTTTGTACAGGCCCAGTTCCTTGTACGCCAGGATTTCAAAGCTGGCGTCCGCCCCGTCAAAGGCCCAGCCGCCGGCCTCCAGCGCCTTTAGGCGGCGCGAAAGGGCGCTTATGGCCGGGTGAGACTTGCCCACGCCCTCGGTCAGCCTGCCCACGCGCTCCGCTATCGCGGCCCTGCCGCCCTGCTCGCTCATCAGGAAGCGCCGCCCGTTGCCGACCAGCGCCGGGTCTATATGTTCAAATGAGGAGCGCGCTTTCAGGATCGCGTCAGCGTGCATACCCGCCTTGTGTGAGAAGGCGTGCGTCCCGATGTATGGCATATCGTCGCTCAGCGTACAGTTGACGATTTCCGCGACCCGCCTGCTGATTTCGGTGAGACGCGGCAGCTTTCCGTTCGGCAGGCAGCGCAGGCCCATCTTGCACTGAAGGCTGGGTATCAGCGCTGCGAGGCAGGTGTTGCCGCAGCGTTCCCCAAAGCCGAGGAGGGTTCCCTGTACCTGGACACAGCCTGCCTCCACGGCGGCGATGGAGCAGGCGATGGCAAGACCTGAATCGTTGTGCGCGTGTATGCCGAGCGGGGGCGCGGCGCGGCAGTCCGCGAGACAGTCCGCGGCAGCGTGCGTCCCCTCCGCTACCGCGCCGGGAAAGCTGCCGCCGTTGGTGTCGCAGAGGATTATGCGGACAGCGCCCGCCTCCGCCGCCGTTACTATGCTTTTAAGCGCGTAGTCCCGGTTCCGGGCGAAGCCGTCAAAAAAATGTTCAGCGTCAAAGAAGACCGTCCGGCCTTCCCGCCGCAGGAACTGTATCGTCTCGGAAATCATGGCCAGATTCTCATCCAGGCTTGCCTTTAACACTTCCTTGACGTGCAGGGTTGACGCCTTCCCGAAGACCACGACAAATTCCGTATCCGCGGAAAGAAGGCTGGAAAGTTGTTCGTCATCTTCCGCCCTTACCCCCTTCTTCCGGGTAGAGCCAAACGCGCAGAGACGCGCGTTCTCCAGCCGCAGCTTCTTTGCCGACTTGAAGAAGTCGACATCCTTTGGATTGCTGCCCGGATTCCCGGCCTCTATCCACGAGACGCCGAGCTCGTCCAGCGCCCCCGCTATCGCGAGTTTATCCTGCGCGGAAAAACTGATCCCCTCGCCCTGCGCCCCGTCCCGTAGCGTCGTATCAAATATTTCTATATGCCCCGATGGGGGCGCCCCCGCGCCGGGGGCCATATCTTTCATGTTGTTCATCCGTTGTATCTCCAAATAAACTCTCTATGCCGCAATAAACTCTCTATGCCGTCGGCAACAGTATAAAAAAATGTTTTTTGAAAGCGCGGGGGATTCGGTATTAGATTCAATAATCCGGGCCGCTCGTGTCCGTTTCACCGGCAAAGTCCCAGCTCTTCCAGCGGTTTGATTCTTTTTTGCGCACGAAATTGAACAGGATTTCACTTTTACGGCGGGCATCGTCCTCCGTGACGGAACCCTTCTGCGTTGTTCTGACATGGGCGCTCTCATTTTTACGCATCAACGACAGGATACTCAGCTCAAAGTTAAGTTTAGCGTCAACACGCGATCCGTCCACCTCCAGCGCCCTCTTAAAATCAGAGGCCGCCTCCTCAAAGTCGCCGTTGGTGAAACGTATGATCCCGCTGTTGTAACGGCTGCGGTAGATGAGTTCGCGGTTTTCTTCCACGGAAGCGTTTTTTTCCGCCTCGCTGAAGCGGGTAAGCGCCGCATCGTCCTGCTCCATCGCAAGGTAGACGGCGCCCAGCGAGTACGCGGCGTAAGGCGCCGTTGCCGGATCGTCCATAGCCTCCATGTAGAAACCCGCGGCTTTAGCGTACATCCCCTGTGAAAAGCAGATGTTGCCCTGCACGAGTTTCAGCCTCGATCGTACCGGCGCGCACGAAACAACCAGCGCCAAGGCCGGTATCATGAGAGCAAACCGCTTCAACCTGTACTTACCTGTCATCCGATCGGCATCCCGCGCTTCCACAAACGCTAATTGTAAGTTTTTTTGTTCACCGTGAAAAGCCGGCTGTAGTTGTTGCCGGTGTATTACCGGGCCGCCTGGTATTTCCTGTCATTCACAAAGAATTGACGTATCCTTTCCCGCCGCCTGCGTATGAAGGGCGGAAATGGTTTGCGGCAATGTTTGCCGCGTGGTAAGATGTCGACATGGTTTACCGCGTATATGTTGAAAAGAAGAAGGAGTTCGCCGGCGAGGCGGCGGCTCTGCGGGCGGAGCTTGTCCACGCGCTGAACATCAAGGGGCTTTGCGGGGTGAGGATAGCGCAGCGCTACGATGTGGAGGGGGCGGGGCTGGACAGGGAACTGTTTGAACGCTGCGTACTGACGGTTTTAAGCGATCCGCCGGTCGATAACGTCTACTACAGCCTGCCGGAGGCGGGGTTCATCCTTGCGGTGGAGTACCTGCCGGGGCAGTTTGACCAGCGCGCCGCCTCGGCGGAGGACTGCATCCAGCTCATCTCCCGTGGGGACAGGCCGCGTGTGCTGAACGCGAGGCTGTACCTGTTCGATGGCAGCCTGACGGACGACTATAAGGCCAGGATCGAGGGGTACCTGATAAACCCGGTGGACAGTCGCCGCGCCTGCCTGGAGGAGAGGGAGACGCTGGAACTTAGCTACTCTGAGCCCGGCGACGTCCCGACCATCGCCGGCTTTAGGGGGCTTGCCGGGGCTGAGCTGGGGCGGTTCATCGAGGAGCGTTCCCTCGCTATGGACGCCGCCGACCTCGCCTTCTGCGTAGATTACTTCAGGGGCGAAAGCCGCGACCCTACGGAAACGGAACTCCGCGTGATAGACACGTACTGGAGCGACCATTGCCGCCACACGACTTTCTCCACGATTCTGGACCGTATCGAGATGGAGGGTGGCAACCGCGGAGCGGTTGCCATAGGAGTTTGCGGAGCAAACTCCTACCGTTGTTGGGAAGACGCGAACGCTGTACAGCGGACTTACGAGCGCTACCTGGATATGCGGAGGGAGGTTCACAAGGAGGGGGGCGCGCCTGTAACGCTGATGGACATCGCCACGATAGGCGCGAAGTATCTGGCTGGTGCGGGTGGCAGGCGCGGGCTTGAAAGCTGGGACAGGGGGCCTGAGAACAACGCCTGCTCGGTGAGGGTGAAGGTGGACAACGAGGGGAAGGAGGAGGACTGGCTCCTGCTGTTCAAGAACGAGACGCACAACCACCCTACCGAGGTTGAGCCGTTCGGCGGGGCGGCGACCTGCATAGGCGGGGCGATACGCGACCCGCTTTCGGGGCGCGCCTACGTTTACCAGGCGATGCGGATAACGGGGGCGGGCGACCCGTTCACCCCGGTAGAGGCTACGCTGCCCGGCAAGCTGCCGCAGCGCAAGCTGGTAACCACGGCGGCGCAGGGCTATTCGAGCTACGGGAACCAGGTGGGGCTGGCGACCGGGTTCGTAGAAGAGTTCTACCATCCAGGCTATACGGCGAAGCGGATGGAGATAGGGGCCGTGATCGGGGCGGTTCCGGCGGCTAACGTGAGGCGGGAGGAGCCCCGGCCCGGGGACGTCGTGCTGCTTGTGGGAGGCAGGACGGGGCGGGACGGCTGCGGCGGGGCGACAGGCTCGTCGAAGGCGCACGGGAAGGAGAGCCTGGCGACGTGCGGCGCGGAGGTGCAGAAGGGGAACGCCCCGGTTGAACGCTGCCTACAGCGCCTGTTCCGGGACGCCAGGGCCGCCAGGATGATAAAGCGCTGCAACGATTTCGGGGCGGGAGGCGTCGCGGTGGCGGTGGGCGAGCTGGCGGACGGTCTTTTGCTAGACCTTGACGCGGCGCCCAGGAAGTACGCGGGGCTGGACGGCACGGAGATCGCTATAAGCGAGAGCCAGGAGCGGATGGCCGTCGTGGTGGACAGGGAGGACGCGGAAGCGTTCATCGCGCTGGCCAACGGGGAGAACCTCCTGGCGGCGGCTATCGCGGTGGTTACGGACGCTAAGCGCCTCATGATGAGGTGGCGCGGCAAGACCATCGTCGACATATCCCGCCGCTTCCTCAATTCGGCGGGGGCTGAGAAGCGAGCCTCCGCGATCGTCGTCCGCCCGCCCTGTTCCAAAAAACTGCCGGATAACGGGCCGCCCGGCGAGTCGTTTGAACGCCGGCTTGCCGTCCTGCTGTCCGACCTCAACGTGTGCTGCCGGAAGGGGCTCTTCGAGCGGTTCGACTCGACGATAGGCGCGGGGACGGTGCTAATGCCAGCGGGCGGCGTCCACCAGCTTACGCCGGCGCAGTGCATGGCGGCAAAGCTGCCGGTGGACGGCGAGACCTCGACTTGCTGCGGCATGGCCGCCGGCTTTGACCCGTACATCTCGGAGTCCAGCCCCTACGACGGGGCGTACATTGCCGCTCTGGAGAGCGCGGCAAAGCTTGTGGCGGCAGGCTTCCCGCTGGGCGGCGTCTACTTCAGCTTCCAGGAGTACTTTCCCCGGCTTGGGGACAAGAGGGAGCGCTGGGGACTGCCGGTCGCCTCCCTGCTCGGCGCGCTTCAGGCTCAGCTCGACCTGGGCGTCCCCGCGATAGGCGGCAAGGACTCGATGTCAGGCTCGTTCGAAGACCTCGACGTGCCGCCCTCCCTCGTGTCGTTCGCCGTCTCGGTGGGGGACGCGGCAAACATATCAAGCGGCGAGTTCAAGGCGCCGGGCAGCGTCGTCCTGTGGGTCAGGCCCCGGTACGTGGACGGCGGGGGCGGCCTCCGCCCGGAAGCGAATAGCTTTGTCTCGGCGATCAGGCTGATTGAGGGCCTGCTGGCGGAGGGGAAGGCGGTTTCCGTCTACACGGCGTCCCGCTTCGGCGCGGCGGAGGCGCTATTCAAGATGTCGCTGGGGAACGGGATAGGGCTCAGGTTCGCGGAGGGCACGGACGAGGAGGGACTGTTCCGGTACGCCGCGCTCTCGTTCCTCGTTGAGCTCGCGCCCGGCCTTAGCGCCGGGGGCATAACGGGAGCGGACGGCGTTTCTGTCGAAGCGGTCGGCCAGACCATCCCTCAGTTCGTATTCAAGTTGAACGGGCGGGCGGTGGATTTGTCGGCGCTGCGCGATGAGTGGATAGCGCCGTTTGAAGACCTGTTTTCGTACGGCAGGCCCGGCGGTGGCGCGGCGGCGGGGGAAGCTGTACCGGAGTTCACCTACATAGCGCGGAAGGACGTTCAGCTTAAGATATCCGGCGCGAAGCCGCGCGCGCTGATTCCCGTATTCCCCGGCACAAACTGCGAGTACGACACGGCGCGCGCCCTCCGCGAGGCAGGCGCGGAGGCGGAAATCTTTGTGGCGCGGAACCTCTCGCCGCAGGCTGTCGCGGAGAGCGCCGCTCTCTTGGCGGAAAGGATAGGCCGGGCCAACATACTGGTGATACCGGGCGGCTTTTCCGGCGGCGACGAACCGGACGGCAGCGCGAAGCTGATCGCGGCCTTCTTCCGGGACGCGGCTGTCTCGGACGCGGTGATGAACCTGATTGCGAACCGGGACGGCCTCGTGCTCGGTATCTGCAACGGCTTCCAGGCTCTGGTAAAGCTGGGCCTTGTGCCGTTCGGCGCGATAACAGAGCCCAAAGCGGACAGCCCAACGCTGACCTTCAACACGGTAGGCCGCCACCAGAGCTTCATTGTCCGCACGCGAGTCTGCTCCACGCTGTCCCCGTGGTTCCTCCGCGAGGAGTCCGGCGCTGTCCACACCATGCCTGTAAGCCACGGGGAGGGGCGCTTTGCCGCCGGCGCGGAGGAGATACGCCGCCTCGCCGGGGCAGGCCAGATCGCCGCGCAGTATGTCGACCTTGACGGCAGGCCCAGCATGGATTTGCGCTTCAACCCGGCGGGCAGCATGATGGCTGTGGAAGCCGTTACCGACCCCACAGGCCGCGTGCTGGGCAAGATGGCCCACAGCGAACGCCGGGGCCGCCACCTCTACAAGAACATCCCCGGCCTCAACCCCCAATCCCTATTCGAAGGCGGCGTCATGTACTTCATGGGATGAACCGCCCGGCCCGGCCCGG
>JAIRMP010000080.1 GCA_031258615.1 Spirochaetaceae bacterium
AAAACGGCCCGGTCAGTACCGCTCCCCGGCGCTTGAATGTTGCCTCCGTTTCGCAAGCGCCGCGTATTACCGGTCCTTCCTCGCTGCGCCGGGGAAGCGCCCTGGAACTGGACTGGGATTCCCTTTATTTTGTTTCCTACCTGGTTGATATATACAGCGCGGAAGACGATCGGAATCCCGTTGAACGGCAGGTTACGGAAGACAGTTCCGCGGTTTTCTCTACCGCTCCACTGGAAGCGGGGGACTATATCGTAAGCGTAGTAGGATTTAACCCCGAATCCCCCAGGTCTGTCCGGGTTGCCGGAGTTCCCGCGGAGGCGCGTTTTACCGTCACGCCCCCCGTTTCTCCGCCTCCGATTGTCATAATTCCGGCAGTTGTCATGATTCCGGAAACCGAGCCGGTTGTCGTAGAACCCGAACCGGTTGTTATGGCGTCCGAACCGGTCATCATAGAACCTGAACCGCCGCGGACCGAGGGGTCGGCGGCCTCTAAATTAGCCGCTATTTCCCGGATCATCCCGGGAAGCCTGCCTTCGAACGGCCATGTTTTTACAACGGAACAGCTGGCAAGCGCTTCGTCGATGAATTTTGCCTGGGAAAGCAACGCGCCGGAATATCGTTTTACCCTTTACCGGGCAAACGGAGAGGTGGTTGTTTCGCCTTCTTTCGTTAACGTTCCTTCTTTTACGATGCAAAATCCCCGTACCATGGAGCCGGGCGATTATGTCTGGGAAATAATTGAAAGGGACAGGCGGGGAAATCCGGGTGAGTCCATGGCGGCGCGTTTTAGCGTACGTGAAGGGCCGATGGTTTTAAGAACGCTGCCTACAAACAATCCGGGGGTGTTGTATGGAAACCGTTAAAGGCCCGGCCCGTTTTCTTTTAACGGAATTTGTCCGGAAACCAAAGCTTCCAAACAAATCCATTTTAACGCGGCGGCGTTTTTTTACCGTTTGTGCGCTTGTTGTCGTGTTTCCGTACTTTCTTGCGGCCCAGGCGGGTGAAAGCAGTACCCATGTCGCCAAAGTCGACGGAGAATTTCTGCTCGCCCAGACAATAACATTTCCCCATGTTCCCAATACGCTGTACTATAACATGGAAATTGAACAGCTGGACGGGGAAATTTTTATTCCGTTTGAGACGATACAGACCGAACTCAACCATGTCAAAGTAGCCCTTAAAGCCGGCTCATACCGTTACCGGATTTTTGCGTATAACAAGATGAACCTTTTGGACGGCGTATCGGACTGGCAGGAGTTCCGGATACTTGCCGCCATTGAACCGGCGGTGGAAACCTACCAGCCTTTTTACGGTCTTTACTACGAAATGTCCAATACTGTCGGGACTATTACCGTTGCGGGCCGTGATTTTTTCCCCGAATCGGAATTCGCCCTGGTAAAGCGCGTTCGCGGGGAGGCAAGTACAAAATTTGACTGGACGGGCGTTGATCTGGAAGGCCGCAAAGACGTGATTTTTCCGGACCATGTGACGGTCAACGACGATCATAACCTGGCAGTGCTTGGTTTTAGCCGGGAAGACCTTAAGCTCGGCGAATATTTGATTTTTGTCCGCAACCCCGGCGGCCTTTGGACTACACTGGGACGGGTACGGGTCGGGTACAGGAAAAACACCGACTGGACGCTTTCTTTCGGCTGGTCGTCGATGATACCGTTCTTTGATCCCGGAAGTGATACATATTGGGATTATGATACGTTTGCTGATGAACCGGTGCTGGATGTCTTTAACCCCCGGGGGTTTTATCTGCGTCTTGGCTGGTTCCCCGCTAAAACCAGGATTGGGAATTTCGGCCTGGAAGCGAACTGGTTTTTTCTCGCCGATAATCATTGGGTGTCCAGACACGACGACCCCAGGGCCTGGGAATATTTTGGTACCTTATCGGGCGGCCACGTGGATATCGTATATCAAAAAACGTCCGCTTCCTGGAAAAACTGGCGGTTTGAACTGCGCGCCGGTGCCGGCAGCGGCAGCGCGTATGATGACGTATATTACGACAACAACTACAAAAAGTCCCCACTCTTGCTGAACTTCGGTTTTTCCGCACAGTATTTTATCTGGAAAAATCTATACGCCGAAGCGGGTATGGATTTCCAGTATATGTTTGACGTCGACCATTTTATGCTGCGGCCCGCGCTGGGCCTGGGCTGGCAGTTCGGCAGATGGGGGGAAGCCGCCGATGTGGACAGGGCATTGAAACGGGGTGAGGATCCTTCCGTTCCGGTTACGGATATACCGAAAAACGAGATCGCGTTGTCGCTGGGCTGGTCCCCAATGATTCCGCTGTTCGATTATACCTAACAACACACTACTGGGATGGGCTGTCCGATGTTGAAACTGAAGAAGCCGACTTGCAGCCGTTTAATCCTCTGGGGGCGTACCTGCGGATAGCGTATCTTCCCCACCGCTGGGGCGACAACAAATTCGGCTATGAATTCGCGATCTATGTGCTCGAACATCCCAACAGGGAAACCTATGACCCTCCTTATAATTCTATTGATATTTTGCGCTACGGGCAGTGGGGGGTATTGTACCAGCGGAAACTGCCGAAAGACTGGCAGTTAAACATCCGGGGGGGAATCGGCATTTCAAATCCGTATGATCCGGACAGGGACGATGTAATTATCCCGCCCGCGATGAACGCCGGTCTTTCGGTACAGCGTTTTTTCCGGAGAGGGTTTTACGCCGAAGCGGGTCTCGATATAGTTGTTTCCTTTGGCAGGGAAACCCACTGGATATTGAATCCGGGCATAGGTATCGGCTGGCAGTTTAATCGGGATGCCGAAACGGGGCTGCGGCTTAAATAGGTTATACGGTTCCATGAATACAGAATCCGCCGGACCAAACGGCCGTCAAAGCGCCGTCAAAATCGGTAAAAAAGCGTTTCTCTTTTCGGCGGCCATCATTCTATTGCTGATGATAGGTTCCGGTATCCTTACCGTTGTTCTGCCGGCGGGGCGCTTTGACCGGGTTGTGGAAGACGGACGTACGCTGGTTGTAAACGGCAGTTACCGGGAAATTCCCCCGCCGCGTTACCCGTTCTGGCGCTGGTTTACCGCGCCGCTTGAAGTCCTTGCCGGGCCGGATAACCTCACCCCGATTGTACTTGTTGTTTTTATTATCGCCGTCGGCGGATCGATTGCCGTACTGGAAAGCGCCGGAGTCATGGAAGCGCTGATCAAACTTCTGGTAGCCCGTTTTGCGGGCCGCAGGTATCTTCTTATCGCCCTGATCATTTTTTTCTTTATGACGATTTCAAGTTTTGTCGGAATTTACGAAGGCATGGTTCCGATGATCATTTTTATCATTCCCGCAGCCATTTCCCTGGGTTTTGATACGATGACGGGTCTTGGAATGAGCCTTCTTCCCCTGGCCTTTGGTTTCGCGTCCGCGGTAACCAATCCTTTTACGATAGCCGTTGCCCAGCGTATCGCCGATTTGCCGCTTTTTTCCGGCGCATGGCTGCGGATCATCTTCTTCGTTGTCGTGTATGTCATCGTTACAGTTTTTGTGATTCGTTACGCCCGCAGGGTTGCGGCAAATCCGGCGCTTTCACCCTGTTACGCCGATGACCAGGCCCTGCGGCGCAGTCTTGGGATCGAAAACACCGCGGCCGAAGGTACGGCCGACAGGCGGGTGTGGAAGGCGCTTGTCTGGTTTGCGCTCTGCGTTGCCGCCGCGATGATCCTGGTAATTTCTACGGCCCGTATGCCCGGTCTTTCCAACCTGGCTTTTCCGGTAATGACGGTACTTTTTCTCACGGGCGGAATCGGCGGCGGCTTTTTCGCGGGTCTTGGAAGGCGTACCTTTGCAGGCTTTGGCCGTGGCGCACTCAACATACTCCCCGGGGTGGTTCTTGTCCTTATGGCGTACAGTGTAAAGCAGATCATCACCGCGGGCATGATCATGGATACGATACTCTACCTCGCCGCGGAACTTATCCGCAGATCGCCCCCGATGGCCGCCGCCTTCCTTATATACGCCGCTACCCTGGTAATGAACTTTTTTATCGGATCGGCAAGCGCCAAAGCTTTCCTTATGATGCCCCTGCTTACACCCCTCGCCGATCTTGTGGGCATAACCCGCCAGACCGCGGTACTGGCATTCGACTTCGGCGACGGTTTTTCCAATATGATCTTTCCCACCAACGCCCTGCTCCTTATCGCCCTTTCGTTTTCTTCGGCAGGGTATACCAGGTGGATGGCCTGGACATGGAAACTCCAGGTGGTTATTCTCGTTGTTACGTCGGCGTTTTTGGCTTTCGCCGTAAGCATGGGTTTTGGGCCTTTTTAGGCGTTGATTTATCCGAATGTTCCGGTGTATATTGTACCATAATATGAAAAAAAAGCTTTCTGTGTTGTTTCTTGTTTGTATCATAATTTTTTTCGCGTGCAATAAAAGCGCGGATGAAGTCCCTGCCGAACCGGCGGCGAACATTGTGCCGGCCCAGGCCGTTTCCTCCGAAGACGCTCCCGTATCCGCGACCACGCCCGTTCCCACGCCCGCGGCCGCGGTTTCAGCCGCACCTGTTCAGCCCGGAAACACAGCGAAAGACGCGGCAGAAAACGCGGCGAAAAAAAAGGCCGTGTCCGCGCCGGCAGGCAGCCCGTTCCCTTCGCTGAGCGGCATTAAGGCGCGGCCCATGGGTGTTTTTATCGGCGAACTTGATCCGGTTAATTACGATACCGTTGATCCCGCCATATTGCTGCAAATGGGGCTTGGGCAGGATCATGTGTCTTTTATCATGGGTGAACGGTATTTCAAAGCGGGAAACTACGACAAAGCGCTTGCCGAATACAACACGGCCATAGCCTTAAACAGTAATTTTCCCGTGGCGCTTTTTTCACGGGGAAGAACCTACCACGAAAAAGGAGATCTTGATCGTACCATTGCCGATTATACCGGCGCACTCAGACTGAAAAGCGATTCCGTGGTTGTGTACAACTACCGGGGATACGCCTATGCCCAAAAAGGGGATCACGTCAGGGCTATCGAAGACTACAGCCGGGCCATCGCCCTCAAACAGGATTACGGAGACGCCTGGTTTAACCGGGGTTTTTCCTACTGGGAAAAAGGCGACTACGACAAAGCCATCGCCGATTTTACCAGGCTTCTGGAACTGGAGCCAAAAAACGCGGTGGTTTATAACCAGCGGGGAATTGTCTGGTATTCCAGAGGCGATGACCGGAAGGCGGTCGAAGATTTTTCCGAAGCCGTCAGGCTGAACCAAAATTATCCGCTTGCGTGGCACAACCGCGGAATCGCATGGCGGGCTTTGGGAGATGAGGCCCGCGCTGCAAAAGATCTTGCCGAAGCGGCCCGCCTGGGCTACCGGTAAGCCGGCGTCCGCACCTGAAACCCCACATGTTCCTGTCCTTTAGAACAGGCGCGCCTGCCGGTAAAAACTTCATTTAAAGAACGTTATGCGAAATTGGGAATAAACTTTTAAAAAAAGTCGCAAAAGATATTGACATATACGTAATATTATTATATATTATACGCAAGGAAAGAATATGAATAAAAAATTAACTTTAAGCCTTGATGCAAATATTGTTGATTTTGCCCATGATTATTCAAAAAAGGCCCATAAACCCATTTCGAAAATCATTGAAGGCTATTTTAGTGAACTGAAGATGAAAAACACCCCTGAAATTCCCAAAGAGGTAGCCGAATTATATGGTATTCTTGAAGGAATAAATGTTCCTGATAAAAAGGAATTACGAAGAAAATTTCATGAAGACCATCTTAATTGATTTAAACATTATTCTCGATTATCTCAATAAAAGAGAAGGTCATGAAAAAGCTCTTGAGATAATAATTCAATGTTGCCTTAAGAAAGTAAAAGGTTTCATTTGCGCTCATGAAATTACTACATTATCATATTTTCTGGAAAGCGAGAGTAAGGATAAAAACAAAAATATAAAAACAATTTCTGGAATACTGAAAATGTTTGAAATAATAGAAATAAATAAAACACTGTTGGAAAAGGCATTATTGTTAAATATTAATGATTATGAAGATGCAGTCATAGTAGCGTCTGCAAGCGAAGAAGGAATAAATTATATAATCACAAAAAATATAAAAGATTTTAAAAATAGTCAAATAAAAGTATTACTACCCGAAGAATTTTTAGCAATAAAATAGAAAATATAAACTACGGGGCACTGCACATAACAGGACTGTATATGCTTCGGGCGCAGTAGCGCCCTCGGGGTTCCGCTACGCTAGGTCAGCTACGCCTCCCACGCTCCGCTCCACCCACAGTTTTGCAGGGCTGCAAACCTACGGTTTGCTTATTCGCCCTGCAAAACCGTCATATACAGCCAGAACGATATACGACATAAAAACGGGCTTGCGTCCGTTATCCTATTTTGTAGTAAACCGTATTTCTCGGATATTTTTCTCACTATAGATTTATTGTTCCTGGCATATCAAGTTTCAACTCATTAAGGATCAAATTAGCATATTTACCGGGTTCGCTGGTAACCAGGACGCGAG
>JAIRMP010000083.1 GCA_031258615.1 Spirochaetaceae bacterium
TTACAAAAGACATCAATTATCAGCGCAAAATACGGATCGAGCGTTGCGGGCAGCGCGGCCTCATTCAAACTGACACATTCTACGCAGTCCCATGATGAAAGCAGTTTCGTAAAACGGTCAGCCAGCTTCTTGACTTCATACTTCATGCCTAAAATTATACCCGCCGCAAGCTCACGTTTCAAGGGCACGCGTTGCGCGGAAACACCGGCACTTTTCCTTAACGCTAATTCAGCGCCCGGCCCATCTCAGCGTCCCAGACCTTGACGTATCTGTCAATTCTCCCCTCATAAATCCTTGATAAAAACATCCTTGATAAAAACGATTTACAAATAGGAATAAATATGATAATATAAAATATGCTGTTTGCTAATGCAAGAAAAAAGAAGGCTGACTCCGATTTGAGAAGCCTGGAGGAAAACCAGAAAAAAGAAATTAAAGAATTAGAAAACACTATAAAGCAGTTAGAATTTACCCGAAGAGGAAAAGACCTGTAGTTGCGGAACCCCTTAGAAAGAATAGGGGGGACGTAAACGAGAAACTTATTATCGAAGAACCGGGAATATACGTTGAAAGAACGGTAACGCCCAAATACGTCTGTCCGTGCTGCAAAGGCGGCGCGCATGACAACGATGGGCATTCTGTTATAAAACAGTCCCCGGTCATCCCTGCCATTATCCCGAAGAGTATCGCATCTCCGAGTAGGCTTGCCCATATATTTACGGCGAAGTTTGCCGATCACCTGCCGTATAGCCGGCAGGAGAAACAGTTTGAACGGATAGGGATAGTGGTAAGCAGGCAGGATATGGCGAATTGGCAGGAGAAAGTGGGAATAATCCTGATGCCGCTGTATATATTGCTTAAACGGAAGGCGGAAGTACCCGTAGAAACGCTTTTAGGGAAGGCGGTGAGTTATACGCTTAACCAGTGGGATAAACTGACAGCCTATCTTGGGTGTGCGGAACTCACCCCCGACAACAATATGAGGAACTGCGCAGTTCCTTAGTGAGAATGCGATACGTCCGTTTGTTGTAGGGAGAAAGAACCGGCTGTTTTATGAGCCTCCGCGCAGCAAGCGCGCAAACAGAGTTTGCGGCGGGGTATTAAACCAGACTTTGCGAATAAAAGCCGCCGGAGCGGAAACGGGGTGTATACTGTATTCCATGATAGAAACGGCGAAACTCAACGGTCATAACCCCTCAAAATATCTCAAAACGCTCTTTGACCGTATTCCGTATGCCCTTTCCCAGGATGATTGGATTGCCCTACTTCCTTGAAACATCCCTCCCTAACAGGGTGAGATTTGACAGTTACGTTTTTTTCTCTAAAATATATGAGCGTATGTGTACAAGTATCAGAAATTATTGCAGTATTAGTAACAGATTTTGTTGAATTCCAAATTACATCCGCAAGAAAATTATCCCGTCCGAAAATTTCATCACAAACTACTTTCAGATAATGTCCTTAGGTATCATCAATACTTACCCAAATACTGCCATCTTCCCGCAAAAACTGTTTTAGCAATTCAAGCCGGGGGTACATCATGGAAAGCCATATCGTATGCTCTACATTATCGTCATAATGCTCAAACGCGCTTCCGGTATTGTAGGGCGGGTCTATGTAGATGCATTTTACCTGCCCGGCATAGAACGGCAGCAGGGCTTTGAGGGCCTCACGGTTGTCGCCCAGGACTGTTATCGCCCTGGACTATGATGTTGCCGGTGTCGTTGTCCCGCAGCCGTATTGTTCTTCCTCGACAAGCAGGCGGTATTCCGTGTTGGCGGCGGCTTTGAGGTCATGCTCTCTGGTGCGCCAGTTAAGGGCGGGCATTTAGGGGACTTCCTTGTTGGCCTGCTATTTGCCACCGTCTTCTTACGGTGGTCTTTGGCCGAAGCTTCAATATTACTTGAATAGTCCAACATTAAATGGTATAAAGTAAACACATTGTTTTCATGATCTTTATGCTGCGAACTATAATGATACTCCCTAAAATCCCAAATTTGTAGTCATAAATTTTGCTAATTCTTTGTAGCATAAGGAATTAGCAAAATTACGTTGTCATAATATTATGACAACAAGAAATTCGTAATTCCTTATCCTATAATGAATTACAGTTGTAGTCATAATATTTCTGGGATTTTAGGTTGGTATATATTCCGATCAACCTTTCAAAGACATGGTCATCTTCTACCTCCGGTATCGGTATCGGCTTCCATTCGTTATAGTCCCAGTCATACACAGCCGTTACAGCGCCGTTTTCGACGACCCATTTAAATTTGCGGGACATCGCCAAATAGTCCCGGTGCTCTATCTCAAAAACATAATCCTGCGTCTGCCACGCCGCGCATTCTTCTTCAAACTTCGCCTCGTCAAATTCTATAGGATACTTGTCGGACGTCGCGCCCTGATCCGGTTTTATAACGCTGCCAAGGTCCGATATACGCCTCTGGTAATAACCGCCAGCAATAAGGCCAGTCTCCTCTGAACTTCTAATAGCGCTGTATATCGAGGAAGGGTAATGCTCCGCTGTATAATTGACGACTATGCGCGCCCCGGCGGTTTTCCCCGCCTCATAGTCCGCCCGCTTCCGCTGTACTTCCGATGCCAGGTCGCTGTAAATTTTTGTTATCGTGGTTTCATAAGGGTATTCCAACGCCGTGTACGCGGATATAGTTCCCGCTTCGACAACAGTTCTGGTTATTTCCGGTTTTGGCGAAGCCGCATACAAGGTCTGGTTAAATACATAGGTCGTTCTACGCTGTTTCTGCCAGGCCGCCCGTTCGGCGTCAAACGTTTCCTGATCGAATACTATCGCATCCGGGGGCCCGCCGCTTACCACGACAAAGCCTTCACACGAGACCAGCAGGAAGCAAAGGAATAGCGCCGTTAAAATAGCTTTCATTATATTCCTCCATAAATATTAATCGTAGTCGGGCTTTAGGAATGGAATTATCTCCATCTTGTACCTAAAGTAGCTATGCTCGCCCTGTACTACCGTACATTGCAAGCCGGGGACTATGTTTTTCATCGTATTGTCTATTATTTCCCTGTTTGTATCAAATAGTCCACTCCTGTACCAGCCGTCCTTCCACCCACCCCAGCCCAGATTGCAATGAACAAAATAATCTGTCCAGTAATAGGATTCGGTGCTGTTGTATCCGGGTTCTTCATTGTAAACGATCTCATAGTCATCTATGACCCATGCGTGTCCGCCTTCGTAGCGCGTACGGGTCCCCGTGTGGGTTACCTCTTCATCGAACCAATGAAATATATCTAGCCAAAAGTGTTCTATGGTGGTCCATGTATATGTTTCTGTAATTTGAAGCGCTTGGGCGCCAATAATGACGGGCTGCTGCTTGTTTATTGAAGTTACAATCGTGTCAATATTGTACGGTCGGACCGCAGACTCGGAAACATCGTAAGCCATGCCTGCAAGGGCGGCTGGGATATTGCTCATATACGCGCTGCTTTTATCTGTACCATACTGCATATTTACTTTTACTCCGGCTTCGTACAGCAGGATGTTAATGCCCAATTTCCCGGCAGGACTCAATCCGCTTGCATCTTTACCTGCGGTCATCGCCTGCCAATTGTAGCCAAAAAGATGAAAGTTTACAGCCTCATCCGAATTAAACGGGTTGGTAAACCCGCCTCCCTCAAGACTGCAAACCCCAGGCCATTTATGGAAAGCCATTAACTGCCCCATTGCTACGGCTACACACCCGACATAGTGTTGATGAGTACCGCGCGCGGCGTTAACTATCTCCCAATAACCATAATCCTGATTCCATTCTGTATTCCTGGTAAGCGGATGAAAACCGGTCGTGGTTATATAGAGTATGTCTTTATTCACCTGAACAGCCTGCTCCGTTTGATTTTGACTGCTTGCTATGCTTCCGGATTTCTGGACAGCGCTTTCGATATCATCCGCCGGTATGCTGTTGTACCTGTCAATGGTCATGTTTACATAATCTTCCAGATTTGCCATAAGCGTTTGCATAAAAGGCGTTACAACGGCGTCGTCCGTTTCGTGTTCAATGTAAGCGATTATAGTGCCGATCCGCTTATCGCCGGAGGCAATGATGGCTCCTTCCGTCCCTGTGGCCGGATGAACGACATTGTACCTGTAAAACGGCAAAACTGAGGGGCCGGGGATCGTTTCTTCACCCGAATCCATGTCTCTTACGACAAAGCCGTTATCTATGCTTACATCAAACGTTTCCATATCCGTAATGACGGGAACGTTGCCTGTACCGGTATTTCTCACGACCACGACAGAAATAAAATCGTTTACAATTTCAGTAACTTCATCGGGAGCTCTGACAGGGTTCTCGTCCAGATGCAAGACAGCGAGAAACTCGTCTTCCGTCAGCACGTCCGGCAGCTTTGGTGAAGGCCAGCTATTGCCGCCCCCGCCGCCATTGTTCGTGTAATGGTTGAGAGATTTTGTTAAATCTTCGCAGCTAAAGGAAATAATAGCGAATACCGACAAAAAAAGCACAAACACATTTTTTAGTTTCATTTTACTCCTCCTGAAACGAAATTTAGGGGTGATACTTCCAAAATCAGCCAAAGCGTAAAATAACGCTGAATTACCGGAATTAACAAGGAAGTGAAAGCAGGTTTTCCAGCGATCTTCAGCGCTCCCGCGCATGGTTGAAAATCAAAAATACCGCCACAGTTGGATATACAATTGGTTTTTTATTTTGTCAATGTGCCGTTATTGTCATGTGCCGTTATTGTCAACATGTGTCAATGAGCGGCAATGAGCAGGGCATGAGAGCGAGGGAGGGCGCAGGGAGGAGGCCGGTTCCCGGAGAGAGAAACCCGGCCCTTTGCTAACTGTTTACTGCTGATACCTGACGCCAACGCTTGCGCCGAGCTCAAAGTGAATAATGTCCGCCATCAGCGCCAGATCGAGCCTTATTCTGTCGAAATTGAGGGCGACGCCTACGTGCAGGTTTAAGTTTATGCCAAAGCGGTTTATCCAGCCTGTAATTTTCTGATCGTCTATCTCAAAGGTCATATCGTTCCCAGATACAATCTCCAGGACTTCGACTACCTGGCCACGATAATCATCGCTCAAATCTTCAAGGACGATGGTGTTGAGGGGGGTGCCATCCGTGAATACTACATCATTGCCGCTTCCGGCAATCTGGAAGCCTGTCCTTGTAAGGGCGGCGCCCGCGCGGGCACCGCCGAACACGGTAAAGCGCGGCTCCCAGAATTTCTTGGCAATATGTAGTTTCGCATCAAAAACCCAGGCTTCCCAGACAGGCCCTATCGTTGCGTCTCCTGATGTAACTATTTTGATAATAGAGTTTCCAGGGTATATATTCAAATTCAGCGGGGCTTTGGCCCGCAGCCCGCCTGTTGCGCGGCTCGCTTCAAAACCAAGCGATATGCCCGGCCTCACGCCCCAGTCGCGCATCAGTTCCCAGCGGAAATCAAGGCCGTAAACGACCGCCTCGTAGCTGATATCGTTCTTGAAAATAGGCAGGTACGGCAGCCATCCCCATTTGATCCCTATATCAAACGGCAGCATCCTAAAGCCGCCGATACGGGCGTTGACCACGTAAGCGGGCAGCAACTGCTTGTCCACAAACCCGTCGTCCGCCTGGTAGCCAAAATCCTCCAGCAAAATATTCAGTTTATCCAATTTTAAGGTGGTCGCGCCGATTGTGAGGCCTATTCCCCAGTGCGGGGTTATGTCTATGATCTCACCTATATAGGGGTCCGACCATTCAAGCCCTATGGACGCCATGAAGGGGAGGGCGCCAGCCATGTCATCCGAAAATTCATTAAGATTGTCCGCAATATCACTCAAAAGTATCTGCGCAAAACCTTGTGTTGCCTTGACGAAAAAAAGACTTACTACGGCGGATGTAATGAATAAGGGTCTAAATTTCATATAGTTTCCTTAACTTTCAAGCGCTCACATCCATTCTTTTCTGTACAAACATAGGTACCTATTCACCGTTATCCGCGAATATGGTTATGTCAGAGTCATGTCCTGCAAATAACCCGAAATTAGTGATCGGAAAACACCTGACGGTTATACCCAGCATTGGGCCGTTGATATTCCAGCTTACATCATCATCCGTGTATGTGATACTTTCAAAGAACCAGCCAAAACTGGAATCAAGCTGAAATTCAGAAAAACCGTAAGTTACAACAGATAGCGCTAAAAGAATTCCAGGAAACGGCTTTTCATAATTCATTCACTCCTTAGTTGACGTTTTTATTCGCCGGTCCCTTTTCTGCCAGTTGTGCGGTACCTGATGACCCCCCAACTCCGCAAACCGGTTACTGCTGGTACCTTATACCAACGCTTGCGCCGAGTTCAAAGTGAATAATGTCCGCCATCAGCGCCATATCAAGCGTGATGCCGTCTAAATTGAGGGCGATGCCTCCGTGCAGGTTTAAGTTTACGCCAAATTTTTCCATCCAGCCTGTAATGTTCTCGTTGGTAAGCTCAAAAGTCATATCGTTTCCGGACGCATTGTCTAAACCCGTGGCTAAATCGCCTAGTGCTTTGTCACTCAAATCTTCAAGGTTCTGCTGGTTGCCGCTAGGGCCAATCTTAACATCGGAACCGGTTCCCGCGATCTGGTAGCCTGTTTTTGTCAGGGCTACACCCAAACGGGCGCCTCCGAACACGGTGAAACGAGGCTCCCAGAATTTTTTGCCAATATGCAGTTTCAGGTCAAAAACCCACGCCTCCCAAACAGGCCCTATCGTGGCATCGCCGCTGGTCACTATTTCAACCGATCCGGCAGTTAAAGTTTTCGCGGATTTTGACCGGAGCCCGCCCGTGGCGCGGCTGACTTCAAGACCAAGTGATATGGACGGCCTCACGCCCCAGTCGCGCATTATTTCCCAGCGAAAATCAAGGCCGTAAACAACCGCCTCGTAGCTGATATCGTTCTTGAAAATAGGCAGATACGGCAGCCATCCCCATTTCACACCTATATCAAACGGCAACGTCCTGAATCCGCCTATACGGGCGTTGATCGTGTAGGCGGGCAGCAACTGCTTGTCCATAAACCCGTCGTCCGCCTGGTAGTCAAAATCCTCCAGCAAAATATTCAGTTTATCCAATTTTAAGGTGGTCGCGCCGAGTGTGAGGCCTATTCCCCAGTGCGGGGTTATGTCTATGAGCTGACCTATATAGGGGTCCGACCATTCAAGCCCTATGGATGCCATGAAGGGGAGTGCGCCGGCCATGTCATCCGAAAATTCATTAAGATTGTCCGCAATATCACTCACAAATATCTGCGCAAAACCTTGTGTTGCCTTGACGAAAAAAAGACTTACTATGGCGAACGTAACGAATAAGGGTCTAAATCTCATATAGTTTCCTTAACTTTCAAGTACCCGCGTAAACAGTCAAGACAAAATGCGGGGCATCCCATCCGTGTAGTATCGGGCTACACTTCATTTATCGGATATTTTAAGACGCAATTCAAATTATTATTAAAACCCCAAAAGTGTTCCGGGCCGTAATAATTCATTGTACTAAATCATTAGACTTGTTCGACAACCCGGTTGGTTGTCTCACAGTCTTGCAGTTTTTCAGGCTTTCAGGCTTTCAGGCTTTCAGGCTTTCAGCCTTACAAAACTGCGTTTTTTAATGGAAGTGGGCGCGGAAACTGAAGTTTCCGAACAACTCTATTATAGTTTTGTTTGTTATAGGAGATACATGAAGGGAATCACGTTAACGCCGCTGTTTTGTCCTGTCCTGCTGACCCAATGCGATATTTGTATAATCAACATAATCTGTGGACAACCGCTGTGCGGTTGTCTCCGCAAACTTCAGAACTTTTCCCCGGCTGCGATGTGCGCCGTGAGGCACGTTACGTGCCCAACGCGTAGCGTTGGGCTTGGGAGTTTCGGGGCTGGCTTACGCCAGCTTATCCCGAAACTCCATGCTTAGCTGTCCGTCCATAACGGGCACGCACGGAGCCCTACTTTTCGATGATGTCCAGTTCGGTTATGAATTCGGTCGTGTCCGTGTGCACGGTGGAAGACCCGGAGAAGGCGATGACTTCCCCTTTTGCCCTCTTCATGAAAGGCTGTCCGCCGGTCAGGTACGAACCTGTGCCGAAAGGCCCGATAACCCTGGTGTTGGTCCATATTTTAAGGCCCGCGATGTGCTTTGCCCCAAAATACTGGCCGGTGATCCCTTCGATGCCCGTAACGTATTCTCCGCTGTCCAAGTTGATTTCGTTCCTGACACCGGACTTGCCGCCGTGCCGGGGCAGAGCCGTGGTTCCGTTCACGACGATCTCGATGGCATCGACCACATCGCCTGAGTAAACAACAAGGTTGGTAATGGAAGGGCCGGCCTTTTTTGCCGCGTCCCCGTCGTTAAAACTTGTCGACATAAAACACTCCTTCCGCCCAAAAAAGGGCGGTAACTGTTTCCCCGCCGGATCAGTTTTTCCGGCGGAAAGTAATTTTCAAAGCGGAACAGGGACAGCCCCCATCCCGCTTTGTTTTCCCGGCTACGAAGCGCGCCGGGGGCACGTTACGAATTAGCCGTTAGCGCCGATCAGGGTGCCCTTGTCGATCGTAGCATCGGCGCCTTCTGATGAAGCTACTGTGATGGTACTCGCTGACCCGTCACCTTTGCCCTTAAGGTCAACGTTACCTGCGCCAGCGCTCCCGATTGCCTGTACCCCATTGGTACCGTCAAGATCAATTGCCGCGTTTGTTATGCTACCCTCCACAAGTGTCTGGTTGGAGGTTCCGCCCGTAAGCCCGCCGATGATAGCGTCGGAAGATGCCAGTTTGACAATATTAGAGCCGCTAGATGGATCCTTAATGAGGATGCTGCCGCCTGCTGCAACATTGATTTCCGCATTGGTCAGGGTCAGCGTTGCGCCGTCAGTAGTCCCGATTGTAATTGCACCCACAGTCGCTCCTGCGCCCACGAGTTTCGGGCTTGTACCCTTTCCGGTAATCGCTACGGCGGTTGTCGCGCCGCTGAACGCTATGCTGGTGTTCGCGCCAACCGCCTGCCAGCCGTCTGTACTGCCACTGATGCTTGCGTAACCGAACGCTACCTTGCCCGTGCCCGTCAGTTTTGCGCCGTCCGTGCCTGTCGCCCCGTTGAGGACGAGGCTTCCGGTTCCAACGGTAACATCCATGCTAGCCACCAGCTCCGCGCCCGCCGCCACGGCAAGGGTACCGGTTAAGCCCGTGATGGCCGCGGTTTTCACCGTGATCTTTTTCGCATCGGTGGCTTCCAGTACCGCGCCGTCGGCGGGCGTTATAGCCACTTCGCCTCCGGATGCCGTGAGGACGGTGTTGACGGAGGTGTCGGCAACCTTAATCGCCGCGCCTTCCGCAAGGACTACGTTGTCCGTACCGCCCAAGACAATCGTCGCGGTTTTCTTAATCGTTACGTCCTTCTCGAAAGTAAGCACGCCATTCGTTGTCCGGGTAAAGGTTGCGTTAAACACGACCGGCCCCTTGAAGGTGACGGCTTGGTTGGTGACACCGGCCGCCGCCTGAAAAGTGGTGGTCCCGGTGTTGCCAAAGACGGAAGCGGTATCTGCAAGCGCCGGAGTGGCGGTCTTAAACTCGATGTTCCCGCTGCCCTCGCCGATGTCCACCTTCGTTACTACGCCTGTAAGCTCGAGTTTACCGGTGCCTGTGCTGTCCAGCTTATCGAGGTCAACCGTGGTGTCCGCAGAGGTAACCGTGTACGTCCCGGTGTCCAGTTCGAACAGGTTGTCAATGCCCGTAATGCCGAGGGCGCTGGTTGCCGTAAGGGAACCTTCCACCGTGGATGGGATCGTGAGGCTGCCGGTCCCGGCGGTATTGCCCGCCTTGATCTTGCCGTAGACGACGAGATTGGCACTGGTCAAAACAGCACCCCCGGTTGTGTCGATGGTAACGTCCCCGACCACGTAGGCTGCATGGCTTGTCGTGAAAGTGACGAACTCCGCCGCCGTGAGGTTGCCCGTCCCGCCGATGCCCAGGCTTGTAAACACTGCGGGGGCGTCGAGTGCAGGGCTGGCAACAGTGGGAGTACCCACGAACGTGGCAGGGACAACCCCGCCCGAAGCCGCCGCCTTAACCTCCGCCACCTTCGCTTGAGGCACGATGAAAACGTTACCGCCGTCAACGGTGAAGCCCCCATCCGACACGTCGAGCATGCCGTAATACGCATTGATGACGGTATTCACACTGGAAATGTCAACAGTGCCCACCACCGCAAGCGTCTTGCCCGCCGGCACCTCAAACGTACCTGCGCCAAGCGCAGCAACCACGAATACCTTGTTGGTACTCCCGAAGTACGCTTCCAGCAGCTCAGGTGTTGCGTCCGCAGGCAGCGTCGCCGGTCCCGCAGCCCCCGCTGCCCCCGCGTCGCCGTTTGTCGGGCTTTCGCACCCAACTAGAAACAAAGCCGCGCACGTGACCGCGGCAAACCAAAAAATTAGACTCTTCTTCATAGAGTCCTCCTAAGAATTTGATCGTCCGAGCCAGGCCCGGACGGGCAAAAAGGAGAAAATCTAAAACGTCCGTTGAAAACACACCCCTAACGGAGTAGCATAGAGACGTTTAAAGATCCCCGGTTCAGCGTCTTTCCGGCAAAGAAATAGAGCGCTGTTCCGGGGATTCCCCCTTCTAGCTACTATACATTATAGCGCAAAAATCCTAAAAAAACAAGTTTTTTGCGAATTTTTCTTGAAAAGGGCGAAAAAGAAAATTTTTGACGGCTGGACGGCCTTGTAAACCGTGCAAAATGAGTCTTTTTGACACACTACCGCCGTGGCAAGCGCGAAGCGCTTGCCATAGGAGTTTGCGGCGCGTTGCGCGCTTCTTCCGCAAACTCCAACCGCTGTTGCGGGGCGTGGGTGTGGTAAGTCCAA
Source organism: Spirochaetaceae bacterium (assembly GCA_031258615.1). Classification (GTDB taxonomy): domain Bacteria; phylum Spirochaetota; class Spirochaetia; order Treponematales; family Breznakiellaceae; genus JAIRMY01. The sequence goes on from JAIRMP010000083.1 coordinate 10,881, forward strand.
AAAGCAGATTCCGTTTTTCATAAAATCCTCCTGAAAAGGTATTCGTCCAAGCCAAGCCCGGACGTGCAAAAGGGAATTTGGAAACGTCATTGAAAGCCAACCCCTAAAGGGGTAGCATAAAGACGCTTTACAAGCCCCGGTTCAGCGATATTCGTCTAAGAAATGACCGCTGTACCGGGGCTTCCCTTACAGCTTCTACATCGTAACATGAGGGTTTGGGAAGAGTCAACCCATTGTTGCGGCGTAGCGCGGCAAGTCCCAAAAAGCAGATTCCGTTTTTCATAAAGTCCTCCTGAAAAATTTGTTCGTCCAAGCCAAGCCCGGACGTGCAGAAAGGGAATTTGGAAACATCATTGAAAACCCACCCCGGAGGGATT
>JAIRMP010000242.1 GCA_031258615.1 Spirochaetaceae bacterium
TGCTAATGTAGATTATATAATATCTGGTGACATTCATTTGCTGGAATTAAAGGAATACAAAGAAATAAAAATTATAACAGCAAAAAATTATTTAGAAATAATAAAATAGCGCAAACTGCACATAACAGGACTGTTTACGCTACGCCGCTAAAGCGGCTTGGTCTTCCGTTCGCTAGGCCAGTCGCTTCGGCAATTTCGTTGCCGCCGCTCCTTCCCACGTTCACTCCAGACACATTTGGGCGGCACGAAACCCTACGAGTTTCTTTATGGCGCCGCCCAAATGTCGTCGAACCGAAGGTTCGCAACAGCCGGAACGTTATGTGCAATATTTTATGTCCAAATTTTTTGTCGCACTGCGCCATCCGCGGCGCGGGGAATTTATTGTTTTTGGGAGACTGTAATAAATTATTTCAAAAACCCGTATTCATATATTTTCGGTTCTATTTTCTGGGCTAACAGTTTCACATTATTCCGCAATGTTTTAATTATTTTGTTGTATGTTTCATCCGTAGATTTATTGTTCATTTTACCGTTGGGGCGCGTCCCTGAAAATATTCCCGAATGTCGTAGAAAGATGCGTTTACGGAAACGGTATTGTCTCCTTGTCAAAATAATCGTGAAAGACCGCAGCCTTGAGGGTTTCTTCTTTTTGTATGTCCAGATAGTTCGCCATTGCTTTTTGAGTATATCATACCGGCGCTTTTGTGGCAATGCTCTTTTTGACCTGAGTTTTTGTAAAAAGGGCTTGGGTTATTTGAAAAAAGTCTCAAATCTCAAGTAAAATGCCCTTCTTCCCAATTTTTTTGACCCGCGCCAAAGACTTTTAGACTACTCTCCAGAACTTTTAGACCACTCCCAAAAACCTTTTAACCCTTCCCAAAAACCTTTTAACCCTCCCCAAAAACCTTTAGACCACTCCCAAAAACCTTTAGACCACTCCCAAAAACCTTTTAACCCTCCCCAAAAACCTTTTAACCCTTCCCAAAAACCTTTTAACCCTTCCCAAAAACCTTTAGACCACTCCCAAAAACCTTTTAACCCTTCCCAAAAACCTTTAGACCCTTCCCAAAAACCTTTTAACCCTCCCCAAAAACTTTTTAACCACTCCCAAAAACCTTTAGACCCTTCCCAAAAACCTTTTAACCACTCCCAAAAACTTTTTAACCACTCCCAAAAACCTTTTAACTATGCTGAAAAATGATGAGACCCGGGGTTTACGGCAAATTTCCGTTCCCCTATTGCATAAAACTCAGGGTTTATGGTATACTTTTCAAGTCCAACGGTAAACGGCGGATAAAATTCGGACTAAGACCTTTTTAAGGAGGGCAAAATGGCGGACTTTTTTCCCAATCGGGAAGCGGAGTTACTGGAATGGCTGAAGAATTTCGGCGTGGTGGTTGCGGAAGACGCGGCGGCGTGGGGTATTCCGGCGAATACGGCAAGCGGTTTGACCACCCAAATTACGGCTTACGAGGCCGTGTATGAGGCGGCAAATGGCGAAAACGGCACGAAGGCGCTCTTGGTCGAAAAAAACGAGAAGCGGGACGCGCTGAAAGCGGAGGTGCGGAACGTGAAAAACAAATTTATCGACTACAACGATGCAGTAAGCGATGCGGACCGCGAGCGGCTGGGGCTGCCCCGGCGCGACCGCATATATACGCCGAAGCCGCGTCCGACGAGCCGTCCCACGCTGGAGGTGCTGCCGACAAACAACCGCCAGCATACGGCTACGGCGATTAATCAGGCTACGGGCAAAAAGAACAAGCCGAACGACGCCCATGGGGTGCGGTTTGTGTCGGAAATTCGGGACGCGCCGCCTGCCAATGCCGAGGATTTGCGTCATTCGGTTTTCCGCCGGAAGGTGGTCGAGGTGTTTGATTACGCCGAGGAAGACCGGGGGAAAAAGGTTTTTTACGCGGCCTGTTATGAAAACGCCAAAGGCGAGGAGGGGCCGTGGAGTGATATTATCGAGGCGGTTATTCCGTAGCAGGCTGTCATAACTAAACGCACTGATATAAAAAACCGCGAAGGCGAATGAGGCAAAGAAGGAAGGAAGGAAGATGAAATCAGAATTGTATTTCTATACAATGCAAAGAAATAAGAGACTAATGATTTTTCCTTATTCTCCTTCCGCGCCTTTGCAGTTAAATATTCTTATAAATCTATTTAGCCATGGCAACTGCTGACAGAGGCCGGTACTCCGGCATGAAGGCGCTGATCATGGGGCTCGGACTGCACGGCGGCGGCCTCGGCGCGGCGTGTTTTTTGGCGCGGCACGGCGCGGAACTCACCGTTACAGACCTGCGCGGGGAGGAGGCGCTGCGCCCGTCCATAGAGGCGCTCAATGAGTTTGTGGCGGGCATTCACGGGAAGCCTGTCAGGTATGTGCTGGAAAGGCATGACTTGCGCGACTTCGCGGACGCGGACTTTGTGGTAAAGAATCCGGGAGCGCCCCCCGACTCCCCGTTTCTCAAGGCGGCCCGGCGCGTTGAAACGGACATATCTCTGTTCCTGGCGCGCAACTCCTCCCGCCTGACCGCCGTAACCGGTTCCAAGGGCAAGTCTTTCACCGCGTCCGCCATACACTTTGCGCTGGGTGAGGCCTCAGGCGGCAGGGCCTTTCTGGGGGGGAACATCGCGGTTTCGCCGTTGTCGTTTCCGGACGAACTCCCGGCGGCTTGCGATGTGGTCCTGGAGCTTTCCAGTTGGCAGCTCGGCGATCTGCCCCGCGGCCTCTTAAAGCCGCGTACCGCCGTGATAACGGCAATAATGGGCGACCACCTTGACCGCTACGGGACGATGGACGCTTACGTGGCGGACAAGAGGGTTATCTACCAGGCGCAGGACGGGGGGGACGCGACGATTGCCGGTGATGACGCCTGGGGGAAGAGTTTTTTGGACGAAACCCCCGGCAGGCCGTACAGTTACGGGAACAAGAGGCCTGACGGCTCAGGCGCGTATGTTTGTGGAGACGGCGGGCACTGCCTCGCGGTAGGCCCTGTGGGGGGGCTGGCGCCCGGCGAGACGGCGCGTATAGTGCCGGCGGCCCCGGCCGCTCCCGGTCTCCACCAAAAAGTGAATCTGATGGCTGCCGGCCTTGCCCTGCTCGATCTCGGTTTACCGGCCCCGTTCATATACGACTGCATGGGGCGGTTTCCTGGCATAGAACACCGCCTGGAATTCTTTCATGAAAATGACGGTGTCCGTTTCTACAACGATACTGCCGCGACAATACCGGAGGCCGCCGCCGCCGCCGTCCGGGCGCTAGGCTCGCCTGTCGTGGTTTCCGGCGGCACGGACAAGAATCTCGATTTTTCGCCGCTTGCCGACGCCCTTGCCCGCGCCCGCTCCGTTGTCTTGCTTTCCGGGACGGGCAGCGTCAAACTGGCGCGCCTGCTTGACGCGAGGGGTATCCCGTACAGCGGCCCCTGGGACAGCCTGGACAAGGCCGTCCGGGCTGTCAGCGCCGCCCTGGTGTCCGCGCCGCGCGGCGCTTCCGTCGTGTTGTCGCCGGGCTGCGCCTCATTCGGGATGTTCCTTAACGAGTTCGACCGCGGCCTCAAATGGAAGTCCGCCATAAAAGATTTTTTTGCAGGCCAGCCTGCACCAAACGTACGCCAGTAGCTGAGGAATCATCCTTGCGAGCCGCTGAGCGTGAAAGAGAACGGGTTACGCGCTTCGGCCTTGCGAGCGGCTTTACAGGGAGGGTGGAGTTTGCGGAGACAACCGCGGAGCGGTTGTCCAGCCGCCTTGCGGCGGCGCAAACTCCGGAGTTCAACGCCTAAGGCTTGAGCCGGTGACTGACACCCTTTTACGGTTCTGCAAAAAACCTTGTATGTTGAAGGAGGCTGTCAAAAGAATTCGGGTTTGGATGCCAAAAGCGGGATTTTGCGGGATTTATCGGAAGGCCGTTTGCATATTGTGTAATTCTGTAAGGGTTTGGTTTGACAGCCAGACTGCGGAGTGCGGCCAAAAAAGGGGTGAATTTTAAAGGAAGCAGGAATTTTTCAAGCGGCGGGCGGTTATTTTTGGGGATGAGGCGGTTCGCCAGTAACCTTCGACTCCGTCAGTGACATGGCGCTCCGTTTGAGACGCACCGCTTCCAGGTACCCGCAAAGCCCCTCGCCGTCCGCGCGGCCTATCAGGGCGGTGATTTTTTTTAGCGAAGATTCAAACGCCGCTATATGCCGCAAAAGTTCGCCGCGGTTGGCAAGAAAAAGCTCCGTCCACAGCGGGGCGTTTATCATCGCGATGCGGGTCAGGTCCTCAAAGCTGCCGCCGCCGAACGCGGTTATCTCTGTGTCTTCGGCGCTCTCCACCAGGGCGGACGCAATCACATGGCAAAGCTGGCTTGTAAACGCAACCTTGTGGTCATGCGATGCATAATCCGTCTCGGTAATCCGTGAAAAGCCAAGAGCTCCGGTCAAAGCCTTAAAGAAAGCAAGGTTTTCAGGTTTATTCGCCGCGTGAGGTATTAAAATATAGTTGCGGCCCTCAAAAATGCAGCCGGATGAATAGTAAAAGCCTTCTTTTTCGTTGCCCGCCATCGGGTGGCCGGAGATAAAGTCCACATCATCCCGTAAAATACCGGGAAGAGCCTCAATGAGGCCCGCTTTTACGCCGGAAATGTCGCTTACCACAGACCCGCTTTTAAAATCATCACGGTACTTCTTCAAAAACTCTATCGTTTTTGCGGGATAAAGGCATATAAAGACCACGTCGCAACACTTTAACATAGTAGCGGCGGCATCCGTGCCGAAAACCTCGTCGGCAACGCCCCGTTCCATAGCCGCATCCAGCGCCGCCCTGTTGGAATCAAGCGCCAGGATTTTACCGGCGGCGGCGGGCCCGGCCAGCAGCTTTGCGCGTATTGCCTTCGCGAAAGAGCCCCCCATCAGGCCCAAACCTATAAAGCCGTAGACGAGGTTTGAAAAGTTATCCATTAACCGCCGGCGGCAGAATCGCAAGCTCCGTTTCCCTGTCAAAGTAACGGGCCTTTTCCATTCGCGGGACAAAGTGTACGGTTTCGTCAACAGAAAAGTCGCGGGAAGGTTCCGTCCGGGCTACCATAGTCTGGGTCCTTGTATTGAGCCACAGCGTGGTATCGGCGCCAAGCGGTTCCACCACGCTTACCGTGAGCGGTATGCTGTTTGCCGCCCCTGAATCGGCGCCGAGGAGCAGGTCCTCCGGCCTTATTCCGAAAAACACTTCCTTGTCCACATACTTTTTCAGGTATTCGGAATGTTCGGAGTCCACACTGAGGCGAAAACCACCCTCGTCAAGCACGATACCGCCGTTTTCCTCAAGCACGCTAACGGTCAAAAAATTCATCGGGGGGGAGCCGATAAAGCCGGCGACAAATTTGTTTTCCGGGTAGTTGTAAAGCTGGAGCGGCGAGCCCGTCTGTTGAATCTTCCCGTCCTTGTAGACAACGATTTTGTCGGCCATCGTCATCGCCTCCACCTGATCGTGGGTAACGTATATCATCGTGGCGTTCAGGCGGTGGTGCAGCCTGGAAATCTCGGCGCGCATCTGAACACGCAGTTTGGCGTCAAGGTTGGATAGCGGCTCATCGAACAGAAACACTTTGGGATACCGGACTATGGCCCTGCCGACAGCGACGCGCTGGCGCTGACCGCCGGAAAGCGCTTTCGGCTTGCGTTCAAGAAATTTTTCTATATCAAGGATACGCGCCGCCTCGTGCACACGGTTGTTAATCTCGTCTTTGCTAAACTTCTTTATCCTAAGCCCGAAAGCCATATTCTCATACACCGTCATGTGCGGATAAAGCGCGTAATTCTGGAACACCATAGCAATATTTCTGTCTTTCGGCGGCACATCGTTCATCAATTCGCCGTCAATCAGCAACTCGCCCTCGGTAATATCTTCCAGACCGGCAATCATGCGGAGAGTCGTAGACTTCCCGCAGCCCGAAGGCCCAACAAATACGACAAATTCCTTGTCGTCCACAACAATATCCACGTTGTCAACCGCGCGGACCGCGCCATCGTACACCTTGCTGATGCCTTTCAGCTCTACTCTTGCCATAAAACCTCCTGATCAAAGGATGGAATTCATGGTAACAATTTGCCGGTTCAAAAGTCAAGTAAACGCTCCAGGACTGATCGCAATGGGCTTTATCGGCAAAAACAGGGTGATATTGCGGACAAAAGGAAGCATTTCCCGCGCTGCCCGCAGGTCAGATCGCATAATAAACCCGATGATGATGGTACAAAAATTAATCCAGTCTGCCGCCCTATTGAAACAAGGTGAAAATTGTTCTAAGATATTATTGAT
>JAIRMP010000244.1 GCA_031258615.1 Spirochaetaceae bacterium
TCGCCTGCGGGGGGTAGCGGAAATCGGCGGAATGGAGGGGCTTTTAGCCCCGAAATGAGCCGATTGAGAGCGAAGGGGGGCGGTAGCCCCCTTTATTAAAGCACTGGAGAGCAAGAAAAGGTCCCCAAATCATGCTACGCCTGAATAGTTACCAAGCTTAAAAGGTATCCGGTTCATGCTTGCCTTGAGTTTTGAGCAGCATATTGAGACCATTTTCAAGCTGCTCAATGCGGAGGCTATCCGTGACCTCCTTCTCACTAATAATTCCTCTTAATTTTATGCGTTTATCCTGCCGTTTCACCGGGTAAATTTTCGCAGCGCGGCGATCTGGCGGCGCACCTCTTCCGGGGCGGGGCCGCCGGTAAGCCGGCGGGCGGACGCGCAGGCCAGCGGGCTCAGCACGGCGTACAGGTCCTCCTCAAACAGCGGAGAGCGGCTCTGTAGTTCGGCAAGGCTGAGGGAGGCGATGCTGTCTTTGCCAGCCGCAATCGCGTCCCGGACGAGGAGGGCGGCGGCCTCGTGGGCCTTCCTGAAGGGAAGGCCCTTGCGGACGAGGTACTCGGCCGCATCGGTGGCTTCCAGGAAGCCGCCGGTCGATGCCGCAGCCATCCGTTCCGTGTCAAACCGGGCGCTTGCTATCATCCCGCGGAACATCCGCAGGCAGGCGTCAACCGTATCCAGGCTGTCGAACAGCGCCTCCTTATCCTCCTGCAAATCCTTGTTGTAGGCGTACGGCAGCCCCTTAACCACCGTAAAAAGGGTTACCATGTTTCCGGCGGCGCGCCCGGCCTTGCCGCGTATCAGCTCCGCGAAATCGGGATTCTTCTTTTGCGGCATTATTGACGAGCCTGTGCTCCAGGCCTCCGCCAGATCGATAAACCTGAACTCCTCAGCCGCCCATATAGCGATGTCCTCGCAGAAACGGGAAAGATGCGTCTGGGTTATGGCGCAGTCCGCGGCCAGTTCCAGCGCAAAGTCCCTGTCCGCCACGCTGTCCATCGCGTTCAGCGTAGGGCCGGAAAAGCCTAGAGCCTCGGCAGTCCTCTCACGGTCAAGCGGCAGGCTTGAGCCGGCAAGAGCGCCCGCGCCGAGCGGACATTCGTCCAGGCGTATAAGCGCGTCCGCGAAGCGCAGCCTGTCGCGCCCAAGGGCCGCCGCCCACGCGCATAGGTGAAAGCCCAGCGTCACGCACTGCGCCCGCTGGAGGTGGGTGTATCCGGGCATAACGCTTTCAGTGTGCCGTTCCGCAACGTCAAGCAGTGTACCGATCGCCTCGCCGATCCGCCCCTCAATCTCAGGCACACGGCGCTTGAGGTACAGCCTCACATCGAGCGCTACCTGGTCGTTGCGGCTCCTTCCGGCGTGAACGGAGCGCCCGGCGTCCCCCAGCCGCTCCGTCAGTATCCCTTCAATGAACGAATGTATGTCCTCCGCCCCCTCGTCTATGACCAGCTTACCGGCCCTGATTTCCCCGGCGATGTTGACGAGTTCCGCCTCCAGCGCCGCCGCAGTCCCGGCGCTCAGTATACCCCGCGCCCCCAGCATGGCCACATGGGCGCGGCTGCCTTCTATGTCCTGGAAAACAAGCCGCCTGTCAACGTTTATTGAGGACTGAAACGCGAACGCCTCCCCGTCCGGCTTTTCGCCAAGCCGTCCCGCCCAGAGTACCTTGTTTTTCGGATTATCGTGTTTCATTTTCGCGGAGCTATACCGGAACGGTCTTGCCTTCCGTATCAGGAGGGGCTTCCGGGACATGACCGTCCGCCGCGTACTCATGGCTGCCCGGCTCAGGCTGGCCGGCGGCCTCATTCCTGTCCGCCTGCGCCCCGTAAATATCGGGACGGAGGGCCGCCTTGATTTCCGGCGTGGACATCGAGAATATTTCGGCCTCGCTGCCCTCGTTTATCATGCTGCAGCATCCTTCAAACAGGACGCCGTCCGCTATCCGCAGGCGGCCTGCCCTTATATCGCCGTGAACTTCGCTGCCCGACATCAGGTCTACCTTGTCGTTCGCGTCTATCTGGGATGTTACCATGCCGTGTACGGTTATCGAATTGACGTATATATGATCGCAGTCGACCTGAGCGCCCTTACCCACGATAAGATCGCCTTTTGCTTCGATCGTGCCGTTGAAACGGCCCATTATACAGATCAGGCCGTCAAAATGGAGTACGCCCTTAAAACTTGTCGTTTTTGCCAGCGTCGCCGTCGGAGACGGTTCTTTCTTGTTTCCATACAATAATTGTGACATTTTAACAGTTTACCGTACCGCGTATAGGTTTTTCCAGAATTGTAAGGCCGATTTCCTGTTTTTTCAGGTTTTCCCACTCAGTTTCTGTATGCTCAATGATTTTTTCCGATTTGGAAAATATATTTTGTACCTGCATGGCCTTCTCCAACAGTTGTCCGGCAAAGGACTTGTCGGCTGCTTTTGTCTGTAACTGTGTAAGCTCCGACATCAGTTCGTCTATCGCCTTTTCCAGGTTTATGAATCCGTGCTTTAAGTTGACAGTTAATTTTTCGGCCAGCGTGAGCCGTTTTTCACGCGTCCTGAGCTGGGAAAAGAGTACGTTGTTACGCAAAGCAGCCCGTATCCGCGCAAGAACAACCGAAAAATTGAAAGGTTTTAAGATGTAATCATCAGCGCCTATCTCAAAAGCTTCGACTATTTCCTTTACATCATCAATTTCAGACAGAAGGAGTACCGGAATTACCGCGGTTTTTGGGTCGGCTTTGACCGCTTTCAGGATTTCCCAGCCGCTCACCTTTGGAAGCACCGTGTTGATAACGATGAGATCGGGGTATCCCTCTTCACACCCATCTGTTACCCTGGACAGCGCCTCGTGCCCGTCCTTTGCCTTTTCCACAATAAAGCCAAGTTTTGACAGCATCACGTCAAAAAAGTCGAGATTCAAAGCATCGTGATCCGCGATAAGTATTTTTTTTCGGTTTATCATTTACCCCCCTGCTTTACAAAAGCCGGTTTCCGAAACCGCAGTATAAGCATACATCATTGTAAACCAAATCAGAATCATAATTCAATGGGCAGGCGGTATGCGCCAAAATACACGGGTGGATTTGTTATGTCCAGGTTATTTGCCAGGTAGTGAAGGCGGGTTTTCCGGGCGCATCCCCGCGCAAAGCGCTGGGATGCGCCCAAATTTGGAGGTAAAATTGCTGGTCATTAATGTCGCTGACCCGGACGTCCCATGCGTCTTCTCCGTATTCATCCTCTTGACACTTTTCATATTATACAATACCATTCTCATAGAATTTATAAGTATAGGAGTGTTATTATGGCAAAGAATTATCGGTTTGAGACCATTCAGGTTCATGCGGGGCAGGAAAAGCCAGATCCCGCTACAGATGCAAGGGCGGTTCCCATTTACCAGACGAGTTCTTACGTGTTCCCGTCCTCAAAGTCGGCGGCGGATCGTTTCGCGCTTACCGAACCGGGTAACATTTATACCCGGATCATGAATCCCACATGGGCGGTATTCGAGGCGAGGATCGCGGCTCTGGAGGGAGGCGTAGGGGCTCTGGCCGTGGCTTCCGGGGCGGCGGCTACTACCTACGCGATTCAGAATATCGCCCGTTCCGGGGATCACATCGTTTCGGACAACCAGATCTATGGCGGCACATACAACCTGTTTATCAACACGTTCCGTGATCAGGGTATTGAAACGACTTTTGTGGACGGGAGCGTCCCCGCGAACTTTGAAAAGGCGATAAAGCCCAACACCAAGGCGGTCTTTTTTGAAACGCTGGGCAACCCGAACAGCTCCGTGGTTGACATCGAAGCGGTTGTGGCAATCGCGCACAGGCACGGCATCCCGGTCATCGTGGACAACACCTTCGCGTCCCCCTACCTTTTGCGGCCTATTGAGTACGGTGTGGACATCGTGGTACATTCGGCCACCAAGTTCATAGGCGGACACGGAACATCCATAGGCGGCGTTATCGTGGATGGCGGAAAATTCGACTGGGCGGCAAGCGACAAGTTCCCCGGTCTGAGCAAACCGAACCCAAGCTATCACGGGGTGGTCTTTACCCAGGCGGTGGGAAATATCGCCTACATCATCAAGGCGCGCACGACATTGCTCCGCGACACGGGCTCGGCGCTGTCCCCGTTCAACGCCTTTCTCTTCCTCCAGGGCCTCGAAACCCTGTCGCTCCGCGTGGAACGACATATACAGAACACCCTCAAGGTGGTGGATTTTCTCGTTTCCCATCCGCAAGTCGAGCGGGTGAATCACCCCGTACTGCCGGATCACCGCGACAACAAACTTTACAAAAAGTATTTTCCCGGCGGCGCGGGCTCGATCTTCACCTTTGAACTGAAGGGCAGCGCGGACAAGGCCAAGCTGTTCACCGAAGAACTGGAACTTTTTTCACTGCTCGCGAATGTGGCGGACGTAAAATCTCTCGTGATCCACCCGGCCTCCACAACGCACTCCCAGCTCAGCGAAGCGGAACTCCTGGAACAGGGCATCAAACCCAACACTGTCCGGCTTTCCATCGGCACCGAACATATAGACGACATAATCGACGATCTCAAGCAGGGTTTTGAGGCGGTAAAGTAACGAGCTTCAAGGAACGGGCACGGTCGGGGGGTGTTCAAGCATTTGCGCCGCCCGGCTATTCTAAAACAGCAACGGCGTGCGGCAAATCATGCGGGTATTCCTCCAGGTTTTTCCCGAAACGGTCAAACAGCGTAAAGCGGGAATGGAGGCCAACTGCGTATAATGAGGTATTCCGCCTGGCGGCGGGCTGCGCTTAAAAAAACACGTACCCCCGGCCTGCGGCGGTCAGAGGTACGCGCGTTTTTTTCTAAACCGGATTTTGTACCGCCACAAAGAACAGGGAAACCGCGTGGAAGACATACTCTTTAATCTCATCAACCTGTATTCAGGATACTTTTATACGCCGGCGCTAGAACTCAACCGGGATGCGGGGGTTACGGAGACAGAATTCAAGAGCCGCGTATGCTAACGAAATCGGCGGCACGGTAATTTTACTTTTATGAGGGGAAGTCTTCCACTGTCATCAGGTTAATGATTCTTGTCCACAGATTACACGGATTTCACAGATGCGCTATTTGTATAATCAGCCGCCGTACGGCGCAATCTGCGGACTTTTTGTTTCTGGTTTTTTAACTTGCTGACAGTGGGAGGGGCGGCGGTTCGTTCACGAGCGTACCGCACAGCCGCCTGAACCTCATTTTAGGCCGCTTAAACGTTCTTCCTCAGCCGTTCATTTTCCTGCCTGAGCCGTTCAATCTCTTGCATAAACTGTTCATTTTTCTGCCTAAGGCCCTCACGCTCAGCTTCACCTATGGCTATGCCGTCAGTTTTACCTATGGATTCACCTTTGGTTATACCGTCAGCAAAGGCTTGTTCGCGTACATACTCCTCTCTCCCTCGCCTGTCCCGGCGCTCCTTTATCAGGTCATCAAAAAACGCCCTTACCTCGTCCACTATGTTTATTCGCCTTAGCTCCCTCACTATACCGCTTACCTGCGGGTAGCTCTTTGCCAACATATCCGCCTCCTCAACGCTGTTGCATTTAAAGCACTTTAAAAA
>JAIRMP010000269.1 GCA_031258615.1 Spirochaetaceae bacterium
CTTTAGGCGGTGGTCGTTTAGTTCTTTATTTAGTTTAGGATTTATTATGTACAGCAATGAATTGACGGCTCTGGCGGGCGCCTTTGAAGCGCTGGCCAAAGCCCTGCGGGGAGAGGAACTCACCGCCGCCGTTAGCATAGCCATAGGTAAGGCTGACGGCATAGCCATAGGTAAGGCTGAGCGTGAGGGCCTTAGGCAAGAGATTGAACGGCTCAGGCGGGAAAATGAACGGCTGAGGAAGAACGTTTAAGCGGCCTAAAATGAGGTTCGGGTTGCTGTGCGGTACGCGCGTGAACGAACCGCCGCCACCTCCTTTCCGCCGCCACACCCCACAAAAAAAACCCGCCTTGCGGCAAGCAAATCATGATGAAAATAATCTCCTTTCGCGCTTCCGCTATCGCTGTATTTCTCTCCCAGAATCGGCCAAAGTTTTCCAAAAACAAAATCATTACGACCATCCGATTCCAGTTTTTGTTCCATAAACTTTTTATAATCACCATAAAACTCCACATCCGTCATCAGGGGGGGGGGGGGGGGTTATGGGGCAACCGCTCCGCGCTTGGGCAAAGGCGCAGCCTTTGCCCTGGGAGTTTGCGCAACAAGCCGCGATAGCCGTTTACCACTGTGGGTCGTGTCTGTGGGCGCGGCCTGCACGCGGGCCGGTGGTTACGGCGGCAACGTCCGCCCGTATATTATAAACGATTTGATTTTTTGGTACTGTCAATTATGCGGGTGATAAGGGCGCGGGTACTGGGATTTTGCGCGGGTGTCCGGCGGACGGTCGATTTGGCGCTGGATGCGGCAAGGGGACAGGCGGGACGGACGCGGCTCTTTACGATGGGGCCGCTGATACACAACGGGTGGACACTGCGGGAGCTAGAGAGCCTCGGGTTCTCCGTGCTGGATGAGGAAAATCTCCCCGAAACGCTTGCGGATTCCACCACGGTGATCCGCGCCCACGGGATAGGGCCAGAGACGCGGCGGCAGCTTCTGCGGCGCGGCACAAAGGTCATAGACGCTACCTGTCCCAAGGTACGCAAGAGTCAGTTGAGGGCGCGGGATCTCTCGAAAAAAGGTTTTGTAGTTTTTATCGCGGGCGAAAAGAATCACGGAGAGCTGCGCGGAATCAGGATGTTTGCCCCAAACAGCCTCGTGGTGGAGAACAGGGAGGAGGCATTCCATGCGGCAAAAACACTTTTTTCAAAAAACAAAACGGCAAAAACAGCCATGATCGGGCAGACAACTATTTCCGCCCCGGAATACAGCGCGGTATGCGCCGCTGTAACGCAATTTTTCCCCGATTTGACGGTTTACGACACGATTTGCAGCGCGACGCTGGCCCGGCAGGAAGCGCTTGCCGGGCTCTGCACCGAGGCTGATGCGCTCGTGATAGCGGGAGACCCCGCCTCGTCCAATACACGCCGCCTCCTTGCGGCGGCGGCGGAGCGCGGAAAGCCTGCATGGATAGTCCCGGACGCCTCCGCCCTCCCCCCTGAGCTTGCATCCTTCCGGGTCGCCGGCTTATCCGCCGGGACATCGACACCGGACGCCCTCATCAACGAGATAGAGCAGGCCATAACCATGCTCTAACAGGCAGAACCCGGGAGTGTATTGTGCTTCGTCCATACCCCCCCATCTGTCAACTTTAACCCGGAATGCGGCACTTACTGAAAAACAGGTTTCGGCCTATAATCGGGCATGGAAAAGTATAGACGCACAAAGACGTGCGGCGAACTCGGTGCGGCGGATGCGGGAAGCGCTCAGATTTTGAACGGATGGGTTCACAGGAAGCGGGACCACGGCGGGATTTCGTTTATCAACCTGCGTGACCGCTACGGCATTACGCAGGTTGTAGTGGACGAGAATGCGGGCGCGGAGCTGAGCGCGGTAACGGCGGAACTGCGGAACGAGTACTGCATCGCGGTTAGCGGGACGGTAAGGCTGCGGCCCGATTCGATGAGGAACGCTGAGATGGCGACCGGCGATGTGGAACTTGTGGCGAAAACCATAGTCATTTTGAACAGGTGCGGGCCGCTGCCCTTTCAGATCGAGGAGGAGACCGGCGCAAAGGACGAATTGCGGCTGAAATACCGTTACCTGGACCTACGTTCCGCCGCCATGCAGAGACGGATCCGCCTCCGGAGCGAGATTACGTTTGCCGTGCGGGAATGGATGCGCGCCCAGGGTTTCTACGAAATAGAGACGCCGACCTTTATACGGTCTACGCCGGAAGGGGCGCGGGATTTTCTCGTGCCGTCCCGGCTCTATGCCGGAAAATTCTATGCGTTGCCGCAGTCTCCGCAACTTTACAAGCAACTGTTGATGGCGGCAGGGTTCGATAAGTACTTTCAGATTGCCCGCTGCTACCGGGACGAGGATTCGCGCGGCGACCGCCAGCCGGAATTCACGCAGATAGATATAGAGATGTCGTTTGTATCGAGAGACGATGTGCTGAAGATGACGGAGGGTCTCCTCTTTCACGTGTTCAAGAAGTGCCTCGGTATTGAGCTTCCGGCGGAATTTCCCAAACTAAGCTACGAGGAGGCGATGGAGGACTACGGCACGGACAAGCCTGACCTGCGTTTTGACATGAAACTACAGGATTTTGGCGCGCTTGCGGCTGAAAGCGGCTTTGAGGCGTTCAATACGGCGCTTGCTACAGGCGGGGCGGTGAAGGCTCTCGTCGTGCCCGGGGGGGCGGCGTACTCCCGCCGGCAGATTGAGGAACTGGAGGCGCACGCGAAGATTTACAAGGCGAGGGGGCTTGCCTGGATGAAGCGTTCTGGCGCTGAGGCCGAGCCGGTTTTGGAGAGCGGGGTGGCAAAATTTTTTGCGGGGCGCGCGGCGGCGGTCTCGGCAGCGCTTGGCGCAAGGGCCGGCGACCTCATCCTGATTGTGGCGGACGGTAATCGCCGCGTGGCAAACGTCAGCCTTGGCGCGGTGCGTACAAAGCTGGGCGCTGGCCTGGGGCTTTGCGATCCGTCCCAATTTCGTTTTGCCTGGATTATTGACTTTCCGCTGTTTGAGTTCAACGAGGAGGAAGGACGCTGGGAGGCGGCGCACCACCTGTTCTCGTACCCAAAGGAACAGTATCACGAAAGCATGGAGGAGGATCCGGGCACTGTAAAGGGTGACCTCTACGATCTTGTGCTGAACGGTTATGAGCTTGCCTCCGGCTCCATCCGTATCCACGATCCGGAATTGCAGAAACGTGTATTCAGGATTGTCGGTCTGGACGAGGAGGAGGCGGCGCGGAAATTCGGCTTTTTGACGGAGGCCTTTGGATACGGAGCGCCGCCCCACGGCGGGATCGCGCCCGGCCTCGACCGACTTGCCATGCTGATGGCAGGCGACTCTTCGATAAGGGAAGTGATAGCGTTTCCCAAGAATTCGTTTGCCCAGAGCCCTATGGACGGGAGCCCCGGAGAGGTTGATGCGAGTCAGCTATCCGAACTGCATCTTGCTATCGCGGCAGAAAGTCCAAAAGATGGTTAAAAAGGACTATCCCATTCGCTTTGACGACAAAAAAAGCGCGATCTCTATTTCGTCCATTGTTTTGTGCAGGCGTTTCGCTATTTCGTAAACAGGGACGCCCGCGGCGGATAGTTCCGCCGCTTTTTTTATGATTGTGTCCTCGTTTGCAGCGCCGTCTTTGTCGTCCGCCGCTTTGTTTTCCGTTATGCTTACAGTAAGGTGCGGCGGCGCGAAACTTTTGCCGGAAAGCATATTTTTTCCAAGCGCGCGGTACGCTTCAACGGCGGCGTCAGTTTTTTCTTCGTTAAGTTTTTTTCTCGCATCCTCGGCAGCCTTATAACCGTCCAGTTGTCTTTCATGCACGGCGATACAGCGGTCAATATTTTCCAGCAGAGACTTTAATTTTTTTACGCGGTCCTCGATTAACTCCGAGTCCCGGTCGGTAATTCTGTCAATTTCGCTGATAATATTAGCCACTTCCTGCCGCGTTTCAGGAGGTATGCGGTCTACGGCGGTACGCCTTCTTACGTAAAAGAATATTACAAAAAATGATACGATGCTGATAAGTAGCGCGGCAGAAGAAAAAATATAAGCCATCTTAGCCGTTTAAATCTATATAGTTTCCCAGTGATGGGTCTTTGAAAAACTGTCCTGCCGCTTTTTGTTCTCCTGCTTCATCACGCGGTTTTTTTTTAAGGGTTTTTCTGTTTGAATTCTGATTTTTGTCTGAATTAAGGGACTCAAGCCCATTTTCGGCGTCATGCGTTTCGTTTACCGAGCGGGATTTTTCTTCGGTTTTTTTTTCAATCACGGAAGCATTTATTGCGCCCCGCAAGGTGAGTCCGTCCTTTTGCGCGGCGGCATCCTTTGCGACCGAATCGAGCTGGGAAAAAAGTATTTGCAGATCGATCGGCTGCATTGCCATTACCTTGCCGCCTTCTGCTGTAAATCGGCATCCGCTTCAATGTAGCTTACCGCGCGTATCAAACCGTTTTCCAAAATAAATGTAGAGGCCCTGTAATCGCTGTTTATACTATATCTTATCTCACGGATAATAATAACCACACCGGGATGTACTTTGGCTGAGGCGGATACACGGCCAATCATCGGCAGATTTTGTAAAAAGGCATTTATTTCGTCAATATCGGCGTTTATTTTTTTTAACTCTTCATTTATTTTTGTGCTGTTTTCAATCAATTCCCGCAGGTATGCCTCTTTGTCCTCCGGTAAACCGCCGCGCTGCTGTTTTATGCTGTTCAGTGTTTTTATATTAATGTTAATACTATCAATATCGTTTAAAATCCCTGATTTTTTTTCTTCAAGGTCCGCGCGTTGTGATTTTTTCTTGGGATCGGTACCGACTTCGCAGATCGTTTCTGTATTACCGGAGGGACTGCCCAAAGATTTTGCGCGTATTTCTTCGACAGCGCGCAGGTGTCCGCCTATGATCGCGGCGCGCTTTCCCTGGCAGACTACACATTTTCCCGCGTCTATAGTTGAATTAAGTATTCCATCCGATACGACAACCATTGAACCTGCCGATACCGTCGCGTTTTCAATAAACTTTGCCCAAATCGAACGCCCCGCGCTGACATGTTCATTTTTTTTGCCGGTAATACCCTGCCTTACAATTATACCGCCTTCCGTGATAAGCGTAGCCTTGTCCGCCAGTCCGTAAACCTCAATATTTCCGGAAGCCTTTACGGAAAACCCTTCCTCAACGTTGCCGGTTACAATAACGTTTCCAAGGAAAAGAATATTTCCTGTTTTGAGGCCGACTGAACCGTCAACCGTGTAGACCGATTCAACATTTATTTTTCCGTTTGATATAATCACCTGTCCGTTAATATCGGCAAGGATTGTAACGCCGTCTTCAGCAAAACGGACATTCTTGCCAAGCGTAACGGGGAAATCACTGCCGTCACGCGCCGGTAAAACTTTTCCTGTTACGGTATAGCCGGTCCGTCCCTTTTCGGCATGATGCAGTACCGCAAGTTTTTGATCTTTCATTACATTTTGAATTATGTTTAATTCCTTAAAGTCAACTTTGCCATCGGCGCCTTCCGAAAGCCTTACGCTGCCGGGATCGGTTTCAAAAAAGTAATCAAGGTATGAATTCATGCCGTCAACAGGTTTTGTTGAAACCGCAATGCAAATTCTTTCTTTGTAGACAGGCCTGTCAGCAAACGATTTTAACAGTTCCTCATTGATACCATAGACAACCCCGTTATTCCTTAACATATCACTATAGTCTTCATAGGAAAAATCACAACCGCCAATCCTGGGCGGACTTACTTTTATGAAAGCCTTTGTTTCCTGATCGGAAATCTCAACATTTACCACGCTGTCCCTGCTGGGTATGTTTTGAAAGTCCGCCACACGGACATAATCAGTCTCCGGCAGTCTGAGCAAATTGTTTATCAGGTCAATATTAAAGGATGTAATTCCGCGCTTGTTCAAAAGATGCAGTACTGCCGGCTTGCCGGCGCTTTCGCCGTTACCCACAGGGGCGGTAATCTTCATATACACGCCGTCATGGCGGCATTGCACAAAAACCTGACCATCAACATCTTCCTCCAGAAGATCTGCTTCTTCCATCTCCTCATAAATTTCTTCATCAATGCGTTCATCTTCAGCTTTAACATCTCTGCGCTCGTATGCGCGTATTCTGCAAATATTCTCGCCTATGCCAAGTATGGATGTACGCCTTTTAATTATTTCGTATTCAATATACCGGAGCGGGACGCCGAGCAGCGTAGCCGCCTCCGATATGGCGGCCTCTAGCGTAGGCCCTTCCGTTTCGACAACGGCAATGGCGCTGTCTATTTCCAGGCGTTCTTTTACGGCGGCCTGTAGGCCGGCAAAATTAACCAAGATACGTCTCCTTTTACTTTTACATTATACCCTTGCGGACATTCGTTAATTTGGAGCGTATTCGGAGCATAGCCTTTGTGTGAAGCTGTGAGACCCGCGATTCGGTAATATCTAAAACCTGGCCTATTTCTTTAAGAGTTAAATCTTCATAGTGGTACAGGATGATAATTTTTTTTTCTTTTTCCGGCAGTTGGTTTATAACATCGTAAACTATCCTGCGTATTTCCTTGCGTTCAACCTCTACATCCGGTTTAAGGGTTTCAGGCCCTTCAATGCTGTCCTGAATCGACATTTTGTCGTTTTCGTCTCCGGAAAACCATACATCGTTTAGCGACAGGACGGAAGTACCGGATATTTTAACAATGGTTTTGACGTACTCTTCCTCGTCCATCTTGAGGTAGGTGGCAACCTCCTGATCGCTTACAGAACGTCCGTGCTGGGCTTCCAGTGTGCTGATAGCCTCTTCGACCTCGCGTATTTTCTGCCTGACAGAGCGCGGCACCCAGTCGGTCGAACGCAGCTCATCGAATATTGCACCCCTGATACGGACAACCGCGTAGGTTTTGAACTTGACATTCTGCGCCAGATCGAATTTTTCGATCGCGTCCAAAAGGCCAAACGTACCATAGCTGACCAGATCGTCAAATTCCACCGTGGACGGCATACCGTCGTACACTTTACCAGCAACATACTTTACCAACGGAGCATACTGCCTTATGAAGGTGTCGCGAATCTTTGGATCTTTATTTTGGCGGTACTCCTGCCAAAGTTCTTCTTCTGATTTTTCATCCAGAAGGGATTTACCCATAACCTATCCCAAGTCCTTTTTAAGTAAAGTTTGAATAGCGCCAGCCATCTTTTTCCCGTCTACATCAAAGCCAAAATCCGGTTTACCGGCTCTTCGTTCTACCGACATATCGACCGTTCCTTCATTCATCATAGTGCCAGAAGAACTTGACATCGCTTCTCCTTGTGGACTGCCATCGTCTTCGACCCCGGGTATGCCGGCTATAAAGGCGCTCATATTCATATCATAGCCGCCCTCAGAGAAAGCGCCGGCATTTTTTTGCGGCAACACCGAATCTCCGTCTACACTGTACCCGTTATCGTTACTTTGTGCTAGTACCCCCGGAGTCTCCCCTAAGGCAGCGATTTTTTCTTCACCGGTAAAAGCATATTCCATGCCTGGTTCGGCGCCGCCCAGGATGTCCTGGGGCTTGTCCACATTGCCGCCGCTTATCTTTGAAACATCTTCGGACATCCCTTCGCTTTCAATGTCGTCCAGACTGTTGATCCAATCATCATTATCGCTTAAAGAATAATCAATATTTTGGCCGATCCGGCTCGTATCTACCGGTTCTTCTTCGTCCGTTTCATCTGTCAGCAGAAATTTGTTGTACAAAAAATATATGACGGCAACTATGCCGAAAAAACACCCGGAAAAAGCCAGTGCCCGGAAAAATGCCGTTAAAAGCGGCGTTCTCCCAACGAGACCCAGTATGAAAGAGACTAAAAAAGTGCCGCCGGCAATTATACCGGCCAACATCGGATTAAACAAATATCATCCCCAAATCATTACATGATGCGGCAAAACACGCTCCCGCGCTAGTTGCCAAAAATTCGCCTGACCATATTGCTAAAACCGCCTCCCCCATGAAATTCGGTTTTCTCCAAGCGTCCCACTATATGCTGAACGCACTGCGCCGCCTTGCTCCTGGGTGCATCCACCATAAAAGGCTTCTGCCTCAACACTGCCTGCGAAACAGCCGTATCATCGTATATGAAGCCCAGGTACTCAAGTTTGACATTCAAAAACTGGCCTGTAATAGCCGTCATGCGATCCGCGACTTTTTTGGCCTCCGTGACGCTATGGACACGGTTTATTACAAGTTTAAGGCTCATTTCCATGTTTTCAATCTCGGTGGCGATTATTTTGACAATCCCGTAAGCGTCGGTAATCGCCGTCGGCTCCGGGGTTGTAATAATGACAACATCATCCGCCACCGCGATGAAGTCAAGTACATTGCTTGAAACGCCCGCGCTAGTGTCTATGATGATGATGTCGGCGCTGGAAAGTGTCTCCAATTCTTCGATAAATTTTGTACGTTGTTCTTCGTTCAGGTTCGCAATTTTTGAGAAACCGGATGCCCCCGCCACTATACTTATACCGTACTCAGTTTCCAGCAGGATTTCACGCATAGTTTTTTGTTTGCGGATCACATGATACAGGTTCCATTTAGGTATCATTTTGAGCATAACGTTCACATTGGCAAGCCCCAAATCCGCGTCCATGACTATCACCTTTTTGCCTATACGGGCGTATGCAATAGCCATATTCACCGATAAATTGGTCTTTCCAACGCCGCCCTTGCCGCTTGCAACCGTTATTATACGTGTTTTTTGTGATTTGGGGGTTCGTTGCGACAGGCTATTCATGCTACCCTCTTTGGCGCGTACCAACTCCCTCAACTGTTCGGCCTGATCTTCCATCTGTTCTCCTGAAAATACACCTGTAGAAATTATCGGTAAGAAATATAACGGAGTTAAGAATTTACGCCATACCCAGGCGCTGCGGGCAGCTAAAAAAAATGGAGGGCCGGCAGGCTGACGCCAACCCTCCACATCAGGCGTTACTTTCCTATGCTGATGACACGTTTTTGCGCTTCGGCCCGTTTCTTGATTGTGAGTGAGAGCAGGCCGTTTTTGAACGAAGCGGAGACATTTTCGCTGTCGGCATTGTCCGGCAGTTTGAATGAGCGGCTGAATACGTCCAGATGCCTTTCACGTATGATGTAGTTCTTGCCTTCATCCTTTTTTGCCGATTCCGTTTCATTCTTCGATTGAATGGTAAGGATGCCGCCGTCCATCGTCAGTTCTATGTCCTTTTCTTCGCAACCGGGAAGATCCGCCTCTATATGGTAGGCGTCGTTGGTTTCGTGGATGTCAACGCAGGGGAACATTCCCCTAAGTTCCGTTTGCGAGCGGCTGAACGGCGATTCACCGAAGACCGATTCCATAAAGCGGTTGATATCAACCATCGTTTGCCCGAGTTCCATCGGCCTGTGTAAAGTTACAGATTTCATACTAAACCTCCAAATTTTTGAATCTTTTTTGATTCACTTTTTATAATATTTCACGGCGCAAACAGCGCCGCGGCTTTCCGCGCCGTGATGCCGGTATACCGTATCATCACGTTTGTACTTACATTATTTTCTATAGCAATAAACGTGCCAAGCCCGTCCATTCGTATATGCTTTTGTTAAATCGTTATAGTATAAATATTTATCAAAAAATAAAAAATGGAGCCGCGTTTCCGTGAAACATCAGTGTATCATTATGACACTCACGGCATAGTATTGATTTTTGCTTGTGTCAATTTGACACAAATTTTACCGGCTTGACCAAAAAAATTATTCCCTGTAGTATTGAAAAAAATAACCATACGGAGGTTTTTATGAAAGTTGCCATTAATGGCTTTGGACGCATAGGACGTCTCGTGTTTCAGGCGCTCGTTGGGCAGGGTTTGCTTGGAAAAGATAAAATTGACGTAGTGACCGTGGTTGATATTTCAACCGACGCCAAATATTTTGCCTACCAGTTAAAGTATGACTCGACACAGGGCAGGATGAACGCCGAAATCGGCGTGAAAGGCGAGGATGTTCTTGTAGTAAACGGGCACGAGGTTAAATGTATCTCCGGCAAAGGGCTTACGCCCCCGCAGTTGCCGTGGAAGGACTTAGGCGTAGAGTACGTGATCGAATCAACCGGGCTTTACACAAACGAAAAAGCTTACGGCCATATAGAAGCCGGCGCCAAAAAGGTCATCATTACCGCGCCCGGAAAATCGGGCGATCCGTCAAAACCGATAAAGACTTTTGTTATGGGCGTGAATCAGGATGAGTACAAGGCCGCCGAACATAACGTTATTTCAAACGCAAGCTGCACGACAAACTGCCTCGCTCCGCTCGTTCATGTAATACTGAAAGAGGGTATAGGCATCGAGACCGGCCTGATGACTACAATACATTCTTATACGGCAACGCAGAAAACCGTTGACGGCCCGTCCAACAAGGATTGGCGCGGCGGCAGGGCGGCGGCAATCAACATCATCCCGTCAACCACAGGCGCCGCAAAGGCTGTAGGTGAGGTGCTCCCCTCCACAAAGGGCAAGCTTACCGGCATGAGCTTCCGCATCCCAACCCCAACCGGCTCTGTCGTGGACCTGACCTTCCGCGCAACGCGGGATACATCGATCGAGGAAATCGACAAGAAGCTGAAGGACGCATCAAAAAGCTACCTGAAGGGCATTCTTGATGTCAGCGACGAGGAAATTGTCTCCACCGACATAATCCACAATGTACACTCATCGATCTACGACAGCCTGGCTACGTTACAGAACAACCTGCCCGGTGAAAAACGCTTCTTCAAAGTCGTCTCCTGGTACGACAACGAATGGGGCTACTCCAACCGCGTAGTGGATCTGTTAAAGTTTGTTGGCGGCAAGTAACTTTCCGCTGCCGGCTTCCATAAGACATACCGAAAAAGCCCCGCGCTTTTAGCGCGGGGCTTTCTTTTGTGAACGCCGCGTTCTATCCGGAAAGGTTCCGCAAACCAGTAGCTTTCGGGCATAAGGCGGGGCTTTCAGCGGAAGCTACATAGCGCCGGCTTCTTCCAGCAGTTCATTTCTGGCCTCGAAAATCGCGTCCACGTTTTCGTCCTTAACGGTATCGTCCATGTTGATGCAGCATTTACCGGTAAGCCGGTAGTTGGCGGACTGCCTGACCAGCCGGATCACCGTTTCCCTCACCTCATCGGGGCCGCTGCGGGCAATCTCGATGGGACTCAGCCTGATGTTGAGAAAGGTATTGTGGAGGTATTTGCGGATCGCCGCCGTAGCCAAGATCGAGGAAAGCGTAATTTTTGTTTTATATTTCATTGATTCATACCGAGGACCAATTTCATTCCGCTTTCCACAAACGGCTGCGGCTCGCGTTACCCCCCCCCCCCCCCCAATCGTGAACAACGGTAGGAGTTTGCCACTGCCACTTGACTTTCTCGTCATTGCGAGCGAAGCGAAGCAATCGTGGCAAGCCGTAGGCTTGCCATAGGAGTTTGCTACACAAGCCGCGAAGCGGCTTGCCGCTGTGCGGTTGTGCCAGCGGCACAACCCACACGCGGGTCGGTGGTGTCAGCCGCTGCAAGGCGGCT
>JAIRMP010000030.1 GCA_031258615.1 Spirochaetaceae bacterium
CACGGCTCACGGCTCACGGCTCACGGCTCACGGCTCACGGCTCACGATTATACTTTATTAAGAAGACGGCGAGTCAAGTACCTAATAGTTATAAATTTTTAGTTCCGGAAAACACATCATCCACTCTAACAAACACACCATTCATTAAAACTTCTGAGTCATTCGCTAAAACTTTTGAGTCGCAAGTTAAAACTTTTAAGCCAGAAGTTAAAACTTTTGAGCCGGAATCTGAAATTTTTGAGTCAGCAGTTAAAGCAAATGAAGGAGATGGATATGGCAAAGAGCAGTGATTGGCTGCCGGGACCTCGAACTTGAGATTCTGGCAATGTGTCGAAAGTGGCTCGCTTACCTGATCGAGACCCTGCGAACCCTCTTGGGGATACCTGATAAGGAGTTTACCGAACTGGGAACACTCTTTAGCACAGCGGAAACCCTTTTAATAAAGACGCAGGACCAGGCGGAGCGAACCCACGTGATCACGGTGGAATGTCAGGCGGCTTTCAAAGCCCTCATAGAGGCGGTCCACAGATTACGCGGATTTTAATCAAAATAATGAGGAGAGCAGGAATAATGAAGAAAGGCAGGAATAACGCTCCGCTCGCGCTCGTGGCGTTGTTTGCGGCGGCGGTCTTGTCCGCGTGCAATGATGCGGCGGCGTATAACAACCGGGGCATTGCGTATGGGAAAAAAGGGGACTACGACCAAGCCATAGAGGACTTTACCCAGGCCCTGCGGCTCGACCTCAATTATGCGGAGGCGTATAGCAACCGGGGCAATGCGTATTCCGCGAAAGGGGACTACGACCGCGCCATAGCGGACTACACTGAGGCGATCCGGCTCGACCCGAATGATGCGGATGCGTATTACAACCGGGGCCTTGTGTATGGGAACAAAGGGGACTACGACCGATCCATAGCGGACTACACTGAGGCCCTGCGGCTCAATCCCAATGATGCGGTGGCGTATAACAGCCGGGGCATTGCGTATGACGACAAAGGGGACTCAGGCCGCGCCATAGCGGACTACACTGAGGCGATACGGCTCGACCCGAATGATGCGGTGGCGTATAACAACCGGGGCATTGCGTATGGGCAAAAAGGGGACCACGACCGTGCCATAGTGGACTTCAACCAAGCGCTCAGGCTCGACCCCAATTATGCGGAGGCGTATAACAACCGGGGCCTTGTGTATGGGAAAAAAGGGGACTACGACCGCGCCATAGCGGACTACAGCCAGGCCCTGCGGCTCAATCCCAATTATGCGATGGCGTATAACAACCGGGGCCTTACGTATGGGAACAAAGGGGACTACGACCGGGCCATAGCGGACTACACTGAGGCCCTGCGACTCAATCCCAATGATGCGGAGGCGTATAACAGCCGGGGTATTGCCTACGCTAGCAAAGGGGATTTTGCCCGCGCCCGCACGGACTGGGAAAAGGCGTTGCAGCTTGATCCCAATGACGCCAATGCGCGGAAAAATCTTGAACGACTGCGGAGTATGGGGTATTGAAAGGAGGGCGATATGGGATAGGAACGGCGGAGAAACAGCGCGGGCTATTTCAAAACCGCATATTTTGAAATAGGCTCTACGATTTCCGGCGGTTGGACAACCGCCTAGCGGTTGGACAACCGCCTAGCAGTTGTCTCCGGAGTTTGCTGCGCAAGCTCCAGGCTGATTGGCAGCCGTCCCTAACGGAACGGCGGCAGGTGAATGTACTGGAGCAACATTCAACAGTGTCCCCGCGTAAAAAGGGACAAAAAGTAGGGCGTATGCCAGCGCCTGAAACAGATATAAGGAGATTGAAGAATGAAGAAAAACAGGAAAAACACTCCTCCCGCGCTGATGGCGTTGTTTGCGGCGGCTGTCTTGTCCGCGTGCGCGGGAACGCCGCCGCCGCAATGGGCGGAAAGCCTGGAAGCCGCCTTCCCCAATGACCGGTACATTGCCGTGCGCGGCGCGAGCGGGAGCCGCGAGACCGTGAAAGAGGCCGCGCTCCGGGAGCTGTCGCTCTACTTCCGGACCCAGGTTTCAAGCCGGACGGAGCTGGCGGAATCCTACCGTGAACAGGACGGCGCGGCTTCCCAATCCCTACAACTGGAACAGCAAACCCTGATACAAACGGAAACCGAGCTTTTCGCGGTGCGGTACACCGATCCCTGGCGAAACCCTGCGGCCGGAACATGGGAAGCCGCCGCCTACATAGACCGCGCCGAGGCATGGACGATCTTTGAGCCGCGCCTTAGTTCCCGCGCCATGCCTTTTATGGCGCTTTTTAGAGCGGCGGAAGGAGACGGCGAACCCCTGCGGCGGTTTTTCCGGTACAAGGCAGCCTCCGCTTCCGCGGCCGCGCTGCCTGCGTACCTCGACTTCGCCCGGATACTCCACCCCCTCCGCGCCGCCGCGTTCGCCCCTGCCCGCGCCGCAACCGCCGCGCTTCCCCAACGGATAAACCAGGCGAAGTTTGACGCGAGCGTCTTTATCGACTGCCCGGTTGACCTGGACGGCGGCGTCGCGGCGGCCCTGACAAGCGCCTTGAGCGCCGAGGGCTTGCCGGTAACCAAAGACCGGGCAGCGGCCAGCGCGGTCTGCCAGGCCCTTGTCGACGAAGGCATGGAAAAACGGGAGGCCGGCGCGTTCTACACCCCCGCGCTCACCATAGTCATTACCGGGCGGACAGGCGCCGCGCTGTTTTCCCTGACCCTCACCGCGCCCCGCCAGAGCGCGGTAAACCCGAATATTGCCCGGCGCAGGGCCTACACCGCCCTTGCCGGAGATATACAAAACAAATTCCATAGTGAATTTGAAAAACAAATTACCGCTCAACAGACAGGAGGAAATCTATGAACAAGCGGATTAACAGAAAGACTTTTCTACACGCCCTTATGACGGCGGCGCTTTTTGCCGCCATAAGCGGCGCGGCTTTTGCCCAGAATTACTGGACCGGCGGAGGGGCCGCCGGACTGAGTGTCGCCGTCCTTGTGCCGGAAGGCCGGGGGCTCGCGCAGGGCGAGGCGTACCTGCCCACCATGGTGCAGGGCGTTATCGTGGGGGACTTCACGAAGTTTTCCGCGATGAAGGTGCTTGACCGGCAGAACCTGGACAAGGTGATCGCCGAGGGGGAAAGCGGCTTTTACGAAAACGAAAGCAACTTTGTCCAGTTGGGAACCGTGGCAAACGTGCGGTACATCCTGAACGGCGCGTTGCAGAAGACCGGATCGGGCTTTTCGCTCCAGATCAAGGTAACGGACGCGGCCAGCGGCGAGTCAAAAGCCGCGTACACCGGCAATGTTACGGCGGCGGAGCTGGAGAACCTTACCGGGATCAAGAAGGCGTCGGCGGATCTGCTGTCCCAGCTTGGCGTAACGCTCACGGACGCGGGGAAGACGGCCCTTTTGGGCGCGTCAACCTCCAACGTACAGGCGGAAACGGCGTTGGCAAAAGGCATCACGGCCCAGCGGAGCGGCACGGTGGTGGAGGCCCTGAGCTACTACTACGAGGCGGCAAAGTTCGACCCCGGCCTGGCGGAGGCGGCCAGCCGGAGTTCCGTCCTTTCGGCGGATATAACGAGCGGCAACATAGGCCAGGACGTGCGGAACGACATACAGCGGCGGGCCGCGTGGAACAAGACCTTGAACGAGGCCGCCGCGTTTTTCAAGGCGCACCCGCCTTTCGAGATCATCTACGACCCCAAGCTGACCCAGGGGAAGATCGATTACGCCAAGGAAACCGCCGAGATGTCTTTTGATGCAAAAATAATAAGCGCCACCGGCTTTAAAATTATCTATGACCTGGCCCAGGGACTGGAACAGACCGGCAGAAGCGGGGAGTGGGGAATCGGCGTGGCTTCAATATACAACGCGATACCAAGCGAGTATAAATTTGACGCGGCGCTGATCAACGAAGACGGGAAGACGATTGGGACGGCTTCCGCCGCGTTTCAACCTAAGCAGGGGGGCTTCGACTATGATTTTAGCGATAAGGATGCTGTTGTAACCTTCCAAAACGTGGACGCCAATAAAATAACCGACAAGCTGACCGTGTCCATTGTCAGGATAAACGGCATGGACGCAAAAACCGCCGGCGAGCGGGGATATATCGGTATTTCCGTTGAAGATTTGGCCGCTTGGGGAAATTGGGAATTTAACTGCCAATTTGGAAATATAAGTATTACCCGTTATACAGGATACGGTAGGACTGTCGTCATTCCCGAAAAAATAGGCCGGTCTCCGGTTACGTCCATTGGGGCGAGTGCGTTTTACAACAACGATTTGACCAGCGTTACCATACCAAACAGCGTTACTTCCATTGGGGAGTATGCGTTTGCCAAGAACCAGTTGACCAGCGTTACTATAGGAAACAGCGTTACTTCCATTGGGGATTGGGCGTTTTACAACAACGATTTGACCAGCGTTACCATACCAGCCAGCGTTACTTCCATTGGGTATTGGGCGTTTGTCGATGTCGAGGACCAGTTGACCAGCGTTACCATGCCAGCCAATGTGCGGTTGGACGCCAGCGCCGTGCCTTGTCAGGAGGCTTACGAAAAGAACGGCAAGAAAGCCGGGACCTATACCTATACGTTGTCTGGCACTGGCTATCGTGCTCGTGGTAGCTGGACATTCACGGCGACGGTCAACATAACCAGCGGTACTACCTCCATTGGAGCGGGGGAATTTGCAAACAAGGGTATTAGCAGCGTTACCATACCAGACAGCGTTACGTCCATTGGGTGGTATGCGTTTGCCAACAACCAGTTGACTAGCGTTTACATACCAAACAGCGTTACTTCCATTGGGAGGAACGCGTTTTCCGGCAACCAGTTGACCAGCGTTACCATACCAGACAGCGTTACTTCCATTGGGGAGGAGGCGTTTTCCAACAACCCGTTGACCAGAGTTATCATAAACAGCGTTACTTCCATTGGGAAGAACGCGTTTGCCAACAACCCGTTGATCAGCCTTACCATATCAAACAGCGTTACTTCCATTGGGGATAATGCGTTTGCCAACAACCGGTTGACCAGTGTTACCATACCAAGTAGCGTTACTTCCATTGGGGCGAGGGCATTTTCCGGCAACCAGTTGACCAGCGTTACCATATCAAACAGCGTTACTTCCATTGGGGCGAGTGCGTTTTCCAACAACTCGTTGACCAGCATTACCATACCAGCCAGCGTTACTTCCATTGGGGTAGGTGCGTTTTCCGGCAACCAGTTGACCAGCGTTACCATACCCAACAGCGTTACTTCCATTGGGGCGAGTGCGTTTTCCAACAACTCGTTGACCAGCGTTACCATACCCAACAGCGTTACTTCCATTGGGGATAATGCGTTTGCCAACAACCGGTTGACCAGCGTTACCATACCCAACAGCGTTACTTCCATTGGGGATAATGTGTTTGCCAACAACCGGTTGACCAGCGTTACCATACCCAACAGCGTTATTTCCATTGGGGCGAGTGCGTTTTCCAACAACTCGTTGACCAGCGTTACCCTGCCAGCCAATGTGCGGTTGGGAGCAAATGCCGTGCTTTGTCAGGAGGCTTACGAAAAGAACAAAAGGAGAGCCGGGACCTATACAAGCAGTACGGACAAGAAAGGCAAGGTAACATGGAAATACCAGAAGTAACGGCGTTTTACAAACGGCGTTTTACGCCGTGTGATTATGTTGATTGCGGGCGGTTCGCGCCGCCCTCGTCATAACGCCCCGCGTCCGCGGGAGCGTATTTTAAGCAATGCGGACGGGTGGAACCGTCCGCGTAAAGAGGAGAAAAGTATGGCATTAAAAAAAAGGGCTTTTACTTTTATGTTTTTTGTTACGATGGTGGCCGCCGCCTTTGCCGAAGGGCAGTACGATACTAGTACACCTGCTTCCACTGAAAAGGTGATTGTTATACCAGACGGCGTCACTTCCATTGAGGATGGTGAATTTGCCGGACAAGGAGGGACTGAGGTTACCATACCAATCAGTGTCACTTCCATTGGATATGCGGCGTTTGCCGGCAACGGGTTGACAAGCGTTATCATACCAGACGGCGTTACTTCCATTGGGGAGCAGGCATTTTCCGGTAACCCGCTGGTCAGTGTTACCATGCCGGCCAATGTGGAGGTGGGCGAAAATGCCATGCCTTGTCAGGCGGCTTACGAAGAAAACGACAAGCAAGCCGGAACTTATACGCGGCCTAACAGTGACTCTGAAAACTGGACATACCAGCCACCGAGGTAACGCGCAAGGCGGCGCTGTTTAACACGATGATAGCGGGCGGTATGCGCCGCCCGCTACTCATAAAGCCCCCGCGTCTGCGGAGGCGTATTTTAAGCAATGCGGCGGGTGGAACCGTCCGCAGATAAGGAGAAAAGTATGGAAAACGTAGTACAAATATCGCTGTCAGCAATAAGTGCAGTGTTTTCATTTATTGCGCTCATTTTAGCATATCACATTCCCCACCGCGTTATGGTGAATCAGATCTATTCCGATTTGGTTAAGGAATACCGGAGTCCTGAAATGGGGGGAGCCATTCTTGCGATATTCCGTTTCTATGTCAAGGATTGCCAAAATAATGTCCATGCCATTAACGAGGAATACAAGAAAAAGTACGAGAAACAAATCAATAAGCCGCTTGAAGGAGATAAATCAATCAATTACGCTGGCACGCTCCATTTTCAAAGGCGGCTCGTAGCCCAATTTTATTATGACATGGCAAGGCTGCGCTATGAGGAGCGGTTGCCCACTAAACACCTGCGGGAATGGTTTACGCCAAGAGAGGTAACCTTACTCGCCATTATCTTGCACATGGTCGATGCGTCGCTAGGCCTATTTGAAGAAGCTCATGATGTACCCGAACCGCCGGATATGGAAGACGGAGTTTTATTGAACAAGCGGATACACAAACTCTATGAAGAAGTGGAAGGCTGGGAAAGGAAATGATAATAAAATCCCTGTTCAATATATTCCCTATACTCTTCATTGTTCTGTTTCCAACTGCCGCCGCTATACTATATTTCCGCAACTCAAACATCAACCGCTATGTGCCAACCATTACGATAAGCGCAAGCTCTGACGGCGGAAAAACTTACGATAGTAACCTGAAATCCATTCAGTACCAGGGGGCAGACATTTATGTGAAATATGAAGTCAAAGTCAAGGCAAAGGGTTTCTGGTGGCGGTTTTTTCGCAATGTCATTGGTTTTACAATAGAATACCCGGAAGAATTTGAGCTGTATGATTATATTAGAGTGAAAAAAGAAAAAACAAAAGTGAACAAAAAGAAAGAAACTTTTTCTCTTGCTGCGTCAGATAACCCCCAAAAAGCGGAGATACTATTTAAGTTGCCAAAGGGTAGTGTGGGGAATAATAATACGCTAACCCTTTCTTTTTGCTCTCCAGTTCAGGATGTTTACAATGAAAGTGTAAAGTTGAACATTACAGTCCCCGGTCCCCGGTCCCCGGTCCCCGGTCCCCGGTGAAAAAAAAGACAGCATATCCGGTATAACCACATTGAAATAAACGGAACTATAAATGTGCAAACCCGCTGAATTGTTGGCTCCGCACCGCCGCAAGGAGGCTGGCTTAGGCAAACTCCTATGGCAAGCGCGAAGCGCTTGCCACCACCGCCTGTAGCAGCAGAGTGTTTTCATCGGGGGTTAGGATCGCGCTTCTGTAGTAGCTGTCGTCAAGGCCGCGGAAGTTGTCGCAGCGCCGTATCAAAATACGCTGCCGGAGAAGGGAATCAAAAAAAGTCTTTTTATCAAAACCCCGCCCTATCCTGAAAAAAATGAAGTTGGCCTGGCCACCCAGAACCTCGATACCGAGCCGCGTGAACTCGGCCTTCATCCTTGCCCGTTCCGCGCTGACCAGGCCGCGTACCCTTTCGAGATAAGCCCTGTCACCGAGGGCGGCTATCCCGGCGGACTGGGCCAGGACGGACACGGGCCAGGCTTGCCCCGTGTCCGCGATAGCCGCCGCCAGCCGAGCGCTGCCTGTAACGCAGTAGCCGAGCCGCAGGCCGGCCATCGCGTATATCTTTGTAAAAGCGCGGAGGATGATCATATCCCCGAACTCCGGCAAAAGCGGAAGCGCGCTATGCGCCGGGGGATCGTCAAGGAATTCGTTGAAACATTCGTCGATCACAAGCGTAACCCCGCGCTCGTTACACCTCCGCGCTATCAGGGCCAGCAAATTGTTGTCGGCGGTGAGGCCGGTAGGGTTGTTCGGGCTGCATAGAAAAACGAGCTGCACCCCCCGGTTTATTTTTGAAAGAATCTGTTCGTCAAGCAGGAAATCGCTTTTGGGAAGCTCGTGGCAGACAACCTCGCAGGAAACCTCGCGCAGCGCCTTTTCGTAGTCGGAGAAAGTGGGCGCGGTAACGAGAGCCCGGCGCGGCCTTTTAAGCTGGACGATCCGGTATATGAGGTCGCCGGCCCCGTTACCGCAGACTACGCGGCCGGCGGCGACGCCCAGCGAGCGGGCAATCGCCTCGCGGAGGGAGCGGCAGAACGGGTCAGGGTACTTGCCGCAGTCAGATACGGAGCGGATCACCGCGCAGGCGGCGGCGGGAGACATTCCGAGCGGGCTCACGTTGACGGAAAAGTCCAGGACGGGGCCGCCGGCAGGCAAGTGATCCCGCACATAATCTATGCCGCCGTGCATCACCCCCATAAGGCCCCCCAGAGGGCGGCGCGCAGACCCGTGAGAAGGCAGCTTGCGAGAATCACGAAGATGATCGCCGCGCCGTACATCAGATGTACGGCGCGGACTATGTCCGCCGGGCAGGCCAGCCTTGAGCCGTCCCCGATAGCCGGTTTCCGCTCCAGCACTCCGCCGTAAACGGCGTCCCCGCCGAGCGTAAGAGCGAGAGCGCCGGCGCAGACGGCCTCGCAGTGGGCGCTGTTGGGGCTTGCGTGGTTAAACCTGTCCCGCCTGTACACGCGTAGCGCGTTTTTCGCGTCAAGGCGGAGTATCGCGGCGGCGGCGATCATGAGACAGGCGGCAATCCTCGCGGGAAGCCAGCCCAGCCCGTCATCCAGCTTCGCCGCAAAGCGCCCAAAGTTGATGTAACGCTCGTTTTTGTAGCCAATCATCGAGTCAAGCGTGTTTACCGCCTTGTAGAGCATAGCCAGCGCCGGGCCGCCAAGCGAGAGGTAGAATAGCGGCGCGATCACGCCGTCCGCCAGACTTTCCGCGACAGACTCCACCGCCGCCTTGATCACCTTTTCCATCGAGAGCGCCTCCGTATCCCTGCCCACAATCCTGGAAACCGCCTTCCGCGCCCCGGCCAGATCGCCTGCCGCCGCCTTTCTGTACACGGTTACCGCCTCGTCCCGCAGGCAGCGCGGCGAGATAGCGAGGTAAGCCGCGAACACGGAAACGGCAAAGGCGGGAAGCCGCCCAAACCGGAGCGCCAGAGCGATAGCCGCGTAAAAGAAAGCAAACGTGAAGGCGGAGACTGACACGGCAAGCGCCGCGCCGGCGGCGCGTTCAGCCGCCGGCGTACCGGCCTTGCCACAAAAAATCCGGCGGAAGAGCGGCTCGCCCCGTTCAACAAGAAAGCCTATGCCGCGCACCGGGTGGGGAAACCACGGCGGGTCGCCCGCCGCCGCGTCCAGAGCGAAGGCGGCAGCCAGCAGAACCGCCCCGCCGTAAGGTAAGAACAGCGGTATCAAAAGCTCAACTCCACCCGTTTAAGGGCCGCCGCCATGGTAACCCCGCGCCCCACCGTCTTGGCGAGCAAGAGTTCGCCGCCGCCGGAGGCGGCAACGGCGGCGCGTTCGCATACATTGTCCACGCCGGCGGTCTCCTGTACAAAGCGGGACGCGCTAAAGCTCCCCCTCACGCGCCCCAGCGCCGCCGCGTCAAAGAACGAGCAGGCAAGCCCCCGGTTCCCGCAAAAGTTGAGGAGGCCCACTTCGGCCTGTTTCAGGTCTATGCTGGCCGCCCCGGCAACGCAGCGCTCGTCGAGGCGGAGCTTTTCCAGCGTGCGCTGGAAAAGCTCCGCGATGGCACCCTCGCTAACGCCTTTGCGGCAGCCTATACCGACATAGAGGCGGCGCGGAATAAGACGCAGCATGGCCTCCCCGCCGTCAAGACGCCTCATCGACACGATTATCCCAAAACCGTCGCCGCCGGCGCCGCCGCCCTGGTTGTAGACGATGCCGCGCGGCGGCCTCCCTTCGATGGCGTAGTCAGATAGCAGCGGCACCTCGCCGCCTTTAAGCAGCGCCGCCGAGACCCTTTTTGCTTTTTCAAGTGAGCTTATCGCCAAATCCTGCTTTACCGCCCAGACATCCACCGCAAAGAGTCCGTGTATGTCCGTCGCCGTCGTTATCACCGCCTCCGCCCCCAGGAAGGCGGCAAGCTCCAGCGCGAGCTCGTTTCCGCCCCCAATATGGCCGCCCAGAAGCGGGATTACCCACCTGCCCAGCTCGTCAACCACGATAACGGCCGGGTCGCTCAGTTTTGAGCGTACAAGGGGCGCGATCGCGCGTACCGCTATGCCGGCGGCGCCCACAAAGAGCAGAGCGTCCGCGCCGGCAAACGCGGCGGCGGCCTGTTCTTTCAGGCCCGCCTCCCGCCGTAAATCAAACGCCTGATGCCCCTCGTCCAAAAGATAGGAGCGGAGGCGGTCTTTAAGCCGCGCCCCGCAGTCTGTAAACGAAAAAAACGCTGTTTTCAAGTTAGATCACCGCCACATTTTACGCCGGCGCTTTCAAGGCCGGCCTTCTTGCTGCGATTGCGCCTTCAAGACCATGCCGCGCTGCCAGGCCAGAAGCTCGTCATGCAGGGCGGGATTCACGCCCTCAACATCAGCCATCACGCGGAGGACGGGTTCCGTACCCGAACCGCGCATCCAGATCGAGGCGCAGTCCCCGCCGCTTTCGTTTATAAACACGATACGCAGCCCGCCCCTGCCCGATATGCTAAAATCATTGACACGGCGCCGTTCTTTGCTGCCGTTGTAGGTGCGGGCTTCCCAGCCGGATATGCCCCATCTGTCGTGGAGGCGGCCTTTTTGTTTTTCCCATTCCCCGATGAATACTCTTTGGTACCGTTTTTTCAGGGCAGCAGGTTTGACGGAGCCGGTTTGCAGACAGGCGTCTCCGGAATAGGCGTTCGTTGTGGTAAAGGCGGGGAGGCTTGAGATTATGCCTTGCAGCGTAAAATCGTTTGAATACGGTTTTTTACAGCCGCTCCGTTCATGCCACAGTTCAAAAAAGCCCTTTTTTCCCGCCCGTGAGCGTATGCGCAGCAGTTTTAGCAGCGCCATCACGGTTTGAAGCGGGTCCCGCACAGCCGAGGGATGGACTATGCTGCCGCCGGCGGCGCCCTCGCCCATTACAGGTACGTTCCAGCCTTCCTCGCGGAGCAGCCGCCCCAGGTTGACCACGTTGGCCTCGCCGGTTTCGGCGCGAAAAACTTTTGCGCCGAAGGCCTCCGCTATCCTGTCTATACGCATGGAGGTCGCGTCATTTACCGCGATAGCGGTCTCGCAAAGGCCGCCGTTTTTGTCGGTATACGGGGCGCCTTCCCAGGCAAGCTGGCAAAGTTCGGCAAGGCAGGCAAGCGCAAACACTTCCTGCGCCTCCAGCGGGCGGACATGACCGGCAATTTCGTCAAAAAACACGATGTTCCCGCGGTCGCCGTCACAGTCCGGCACGTACGCAAACATAAAATCCGTGTTATAGCTCCTGAGCCGCTCCAAAAGATCAGTACACGGGATCAAAGCCTCGCCTTCCGGCACTATTTGGTGTACTATCTCGCCGGGCTTGTCGTTGATTGCGTAGAATTTTACCCCAAAACCCTTTAAAAAGATCTCGTCAATGCTCATCGCGCGGGCCGAACCGTTAAAATCGGCGGCGACTCCTATGGGCGCGGCCTTTATCGCCTTTTTCAACTCCAACAATACTGCTCCCTGCCTGTCCATCACCGTTTCGAGGCTAAAGCGGATGTACCTGTTCATCGCGCGCTTCTTGTGCTTCCAGCCTTTCTTCATCGCTTTGGCGGTGACCGCCGTTCTTGTACTGAGCGGCATTGGCGGGAGGCTGTCCCGCGACGCGATGATCGCGCGGAATTCCGCTTCCAGACGAGCCATGTCCGCGCCGCCAAGCGCGCCGCCGTCCGTGAGGCCAAACTTTATGCCGTTGTAGCCTATCGGGTTGTGGCTCGCCGATATGTAGATGAAGCCGTCCGCCTTGCCGGCCTTGCCGAGGGAGCGGGCATAGGCCATTATCTCAGGGGCCGCCGTAACCCCGCAAAACAGAATGTCGCAGCCCTTCCCGTAGAGCGTGTCAAATACCCATGTAGCAATGATCGGGCCGGTTGGCCGCGTATCAAGCCCCACGATGATGCGGGGCTTAGCGTCCTTCCTCTTCTCGCGGACAAAACCGGCAAAAACCTCAGCCGCGGCGACAGCTACAGAGGCGTGGAAACCGGAAATCCTTTTAAGCCTGCTCTCCGCGTCCCCGTCCGCGGCAAAAATACCACGCCAGCCGGAAGCGGAAAGTATCATGCCGTCACAGCTCAAAACAAGCCTTCGTCGTCCGCGGCGTCCGGATCAACCGGGTACTTAGCCGCCGCGGCCTTCGCGGTGGCGGCGGGCTTGCGTACGGGCGGCGGCGTTTCAGGTACGGGGGGCGCATCCTCCGCCGGCGGAACCTGAGTCTTTGCCCCTGCCGGTTTGCCTGCCGGCCTCTCCGCCGGCTTTGCCTCCGCGGCCGCTTCTTCAGGCTTCTTGCCGGGAAACATGATCTTCCTTACCCGCGCTTCGATTTCGGCGGCAAAGTCAGGATTCTTTTCGATAAAGTCCTTGGCGTTTTCCCTGCCCTGTCCTATTTTTTCCTCGCCGTAAGAGAACCATGCGCCCTTTTTTTCTATAATTTCGTACTTCACGGCGGCGTCCAGCAGGCTCGCTACCGCCGAAACGCCCTTGCCAAACATGATTTCCAACTCAACCTTGCGGAAAGGCGGCGCTACCTTGTTCTTCACCACCTTGACTTTGATGCGGTTGCCCACCGCCTCCGCATCGCCCCCCTTCTCTATCGTCTCCTGCTTGCGCACATCCAGCCGCACGGAAGCGTAGAATTTGAGCGCGTTCCCGCCTGTGGTTGTCTCCGGGTTTCCAAACATTATGCCTATCTTCATGCGTATCTGGTTGATGAAAACGAGGACGGTCCGTGATTTCCCGATTATCGCGGTAAGTTTCCGCAGGGCCTGGCTCATCAGCCGCGCCTGAAGGCCGACGTGGGCGTCGCCCATGTCCCCCTCGATTTCAGCCTGGGGGGTGAGCGCGGCAACGGAATCGACAACAATAACGTCTACCGCGCCGGAGCGGACGAGGCTTTCCGCGATTTCAAGCGCCTGCTCTCCCGAATCGGGCTGGGAAACCTCAAGGTTGTCTATGTCAACGCCCAGATTCTTTGCGTAAACAGGGTCCAGCGCGTGCTCCGCGTCGATGAACGCGCAGATTCCGCCCATTTTTTGCGCTTCCGCGACCGCGTGAAGCGCCAGCGTCGTCTTCCCGGACGACTCCGGCCCGAAAATCTCGATTATGCGCCCTCGCGGATACCCGCCTATCCCCAGCGCCTCGTCCAGCAGTATCGATCCTGTCGGTATCGTCTCTATCCCTATCGCGTTCGCGTGGGTCCCCAGCTTTATCAGCGACCCCGCGCCAAACTGTTTTTCTATCTGCAGCCTGACCGCTTCAAGCGCCTTCCGTTTGTCCTCAAGACTGGCCCTGCTGTCGCCCGTACTTTTTGCTTCCGCTGCCTTAGCCATACATGAATCTCCTTAAATGTTTCGTATTTGTGAACGTCCCTATCCTACCCCAAAAAAGAAAAGCAGGCCAGCCCGCGCCGAACGTACGCCAATGGCCGAGTCATTGTCCTTGATATTCGCTTTACAAGGAGGGTGGAGTTTGCGGAGACAACCGCTCTGCGGTTGTCCAGCCGTAGGCTTGCACGTCATTGCCAGGCACGCGGGTCGAGGGTGCGCCGGTAGGCGGATGTCAGCCTGGTAGATGACCGCGCTCATCTTTCACCAACTGCCAGCCGCCGGACGCAAGGCGCGGGCAACCTCGTCTATGAAGTCCCACGAGTCAAGCGGGGTGAGGGGAGGGTGGCACAGCGCGGCAAGGTCGCCTGTCATTTTGCCGCTCTCTATCGTTTGCAGCGTGGCCGTTTGCAGGCTTTGCGCGAAGCCGGACAGACGCTCCGTGCCGTCAAGGATGCCGCGCCTTTCCAGTGCGAGCGCCCACGCGAATATCAGCGCCACCGGGTTCGTGCTTGTCCTTTCGCCTCTCTGGTAGCGGTAGAAATGTTTCTGCACGGTCCCGTGCGCCGCCTCGTACTCGTAGCAGCCGTCCGGCGAGAGGAGGACGCTCGTCATCATCGCAAGGCTGCCCGCCGCGCTGGCAACCATGTCGCTCATCACGTCGCCATCGTAGTTTTTGCAGGCCCAAAGGAAGCCGCCCCCGCTCTTGATGACACGGGCAACCGCGTCATCTATCAGCGTATAGCTGTAATCAATGTTTTTTTCGCCGAATTTATCCTTGTACTCCGCTTCGTAGATGTTGTTGAATATATCGCGGAAACGGGCGTCGTACACCTGTGAAATGGTGTCCTTCGCGGCAAACATCACCGGCAGTCCCTCGTCCAGCGCGTAGCGGAAGCATGAGCGGGCAAAGCCGGCTATCGAATCGTCGTAGTTGTGCATGGCCTGAACCACGCCGCGCCCCCTCATGTCCGCAACGAGCGCGCGCCGCTCGCCGCCGTCCTCGCCGGTATACACCAGTTCGACCTTCCCGGGCGCGTCCACGCTCATCTCGACATTCTTGTAGACATCCCCGTAGGCGTGCCTGCCTATCACCACCGGGCGCTTCCAGGCGGCGATCGCGGGCTTTACCAGGCTGACCGTTACAGGCTTCCTGAAAACGGCGCCGTCCAGAATCGCCCGTATCGTGGCGTTAGGGCTGGGAAAAATGTTTTCCAGCGCGTACTCGCTTTTGCGCGCCGCGTTCGCCGTTATCGTGGCGCACTTAACGCCGACCCCGCGCCGCAGAATCGCGCGCGCCGCGTCAACGGTAACGGCGTCCCCAGTCCTGTCACGGTTCTTGACGCCCAAATCGTAGTATTCCGTCTTCAAATCCACAAACGGCAGCACAAGGCGCTCCTTTACAAGCCCCCAAAGGACGCGCGCCATCTCATCGCCGTCCATCTCCACCACCGGCGTCTTCATGCTTACTTTTGTCATACAAAGCCTCCTCCCCCATTCTATGCTACTCGACAGAGCCCGACAACAACGCCAGGAGTTTGCGGCAAGTAAAGCCCGCCGGCCCGCACAAACTCCTGGCAAGTTGTAGACTTGCCGCCGTCGTCTTGCATCAAAAATCCCTTAAAAATGCTTCCCGGCGCCCGGCGGATTAACAAAACGGCTTATCTTGATTGCCGCCGGCCATAGAGTTATAATGTAACCAATGAGTGAAAACAGCGCGTTTGAAAGACTTTCATCGGGCCTTTCCCAATACGAACGACTCAAACTTCTTGAAAAAATAGTTTCGTTTTCCGATACCACGGAAGGTACACTCATTAATCAGGAAAAAGAATCCGAACAGCCTGTGAAGGTAGAAGAATCTTACACCCGTCTCCCGTGGTACCGCCGTCTGTGGTTTTTTATTTTGGGTTTTTTTACAGGTAAAACTCCGCTGGAAATGTTTATAAATTCACAGATAGCCGAGATTGGACGCGGCATTGATTTAATGTTTCCTGAAATATTTAATTGGCAAAAAATGCAGCTCAGGAGGAATTTCCAGGAAGAATTAAAAAAATTGAAAGAAGCGGCCCGCTTTTTTTATACAATACTCGATTCAGGAATAAACCGCAACCGCGGGGCATTTTTTGTTCTTTGGGGTTCTATAGAAATGCGGGAACTTCATGCAAGATTATCCGAAAAAACGGATCCGTCAAATTTTGCCGCGGATAACCCTGATCTTTCCGATATAAAGCTGCGTCAGATGGCGGTTAATTATGTTGAAAATGAAATAAACAACATCAGTGAAGAAAACCGGCGGATTATGTATGAAGGCGCCCATGACATCGTCTGCCTGAAGCAGCTTGCGTCGTTTCTTTTTGACAGATTCATCATGTCGTTCAACCACTCCGTTTCCGATCCGGAGCCGGTTTGTCCTGCCGCTATAGTCAATGGACAGCTTGTATCACTTGCCAATATTCTGTATTCAATAAAAAAATCACCGTCCGTCACACTGTTAAGCTCAATGTTTATTTTTATGATGCCGGAACAAAATGATAAAAACACCTATGACGCGGAAAGTGAACTGCAAAAATTCACTTTGAAAGCTGAAAAGGCCATTGATGTGATCCGCGCATTCAACAGCCGTGTGCCGCTTATCCGTATCCTTCGCTGTGTTAAGCGTGATACAAGCTATATGCCGACAGAAATATCCGGCGGTGAGGACTGGTTTGTTTTGTTCAAAAAATGCTGGGTGGAAAATGTAACGGCTCAGTTTAACGAATTTATCAAGGACCGGCGCCGCGCCAAAATTCAACAGCTTTACAGCGAGTTGTTCGAAGATTTTGCAGTGGAACCTTTTGCAAATATAGCTTACAATAACAACGATGACGGTATACCGGTTAATAATATTCAAAGCCTTTCTTACATTATGATATTTCACAAGCTCATTTTTATGCCGATCATAAATGTATTTATCAGGCCGATTCTGATTGACGGAGATTTTGTGCGAAAAGAAAACAGATCCGAATTTACAGAGGCGTACAATATTTTAATTAAACTTGATGACACGATAAAAAATTATACAAAGCGCCTTGAGAAAAGCGGTGATCTGGGTAAGCGGTGGGAACAGATTTGGGCGGATGTAAATTCGATTACCGTACGGCACAGAAAGACATCCGTGATTCTGGAAGATGTTAACGAGGCTGTTGACGCCATCGTTGCGGACGCGCGAAAGGCGGTTAAGTCAATGGAAAAAATTATAGACGGTATCTTATATCCATCTTCCGGTAAACCCTATGATACATTAACAAATTTGCCAAAAATAAGCGGAAAAGGCACAACATTTGCGGACGGCATGAAGGAAGGTCTGGAAAAACTCCGCCTAATATCCATCCTGCTTGAGACCGCCGCGGAATTGGCAAGTATGTAAGCCCGCCGGACGGCGGGGTATCTGCCTGAAACAGGTATTTTTTGGTGTAAAAATTTGATCAACAGAATTGAAAGTTGTAATTTGTACCCGTTCGGCATTTCAGGCGATGGGCGGCGTTATGCGGTTTTTTCGTTTATGTACGACGGCAGGCCCATAACTGAAATTTCCTGTATGGTTACACTACGGGCGGCGGGTAATTTGATGGTGGACGCGGCATACGAAAAATTTTTTGCGGAAGTTATGCCCGCCGGTAAAAAATTCTTTCACTGCGAACAGACGCACAGCCGCGTCGTGGAGGCGGTTGCAAGGGATGACGCCCGCCTGCCGCGAAAGGCGGACGGCCTTGCCGCAAATGACCGCGATATAGGTCTCTTCGTGTCCGTAGCGGACTGTCTGCCGGTATTTTTGTTCGATACATCTTGCGGCGCGTTTTCTGTTCTTCATTCAGGCTGGAAGGGTACCGGCATCGTGGAGAACGCGCTCAAACTTATGGAAAAAACCTATCAAACAGAGCCTAAAAATGTTGCCGCCGTCCTGGGGCCCTGCATTCGTTCCTGCTGCTACAATGTTGACGGGGAACGCGCCGCGCTGTACGAGCGGGAATTCGGCGGCGTCAAAAAAGACGGCGGCGCTTTCCCTCTCGGCCCGGTCGCGCAAAAAAGGGTATCAGGCGGACAGACAAAGTGGTATATCGATATGCAGGCCGCCAACGCCGCGCTGCTTGTCAAAAACGGCGTTCGCAATATAGCGTACTGTACAAACTGTACGTTTACGGACGAAAACCTTGGTTCGTTCCGCAGGCAGGGCGCGGAAAACTATACAAAGATGATCGCGCTCGCCGTAAATGTTTCGGAGTAAATATGTTTAACGCAAAAAATGTTTGGAAGGAGCGTATGCTCTCAGTTCTTAATGGTTTGCTGGAAGAGTACGGTCTTGCAGAAAAGCTGACAATCGAAAAAATAATTGTTGAAAAGCCACCCAAACCGGAGATGGGCGATATTGCCTTTCCGATGTTCCCTTACGCGAAACTTTTCAGGAAGGGGCCTCCCCAGATCGCCTCCGCCGCCGCCGCAAATCTTAACGAAGCGTTCCGGGGGGGGGCGGCGGAGGAGGCCGGGCCCTACGTCAACCTGCGCCTTGAGCGGGGCGCCGCTGCGCAGGCGATCCTTGACGCGGTATTCGACGAAGATAACGACTTTTGCCGGAGTGATGTCCTTAGGGGACATCGCGTGATGGTCGAATTTTCCAGCCCGAACACAAACAAGCCTCTCCACCTGGGGCATCTGCGAAACGACGTGCTTGGCGAAAGCATCTCGCGCATCCTTGCCGCCTCCGGCGCGGAAGTGTACAAGGTCTGTATCATCAATGACCGCGGTATCCATATCTGCAAGTCTATGCTTGCCTACATCGAAAAGTTTAACGGCAGGACGCCGGAGGATGCCGGCAAAAAAAGCGATCATTTTGTCGGAGACTGCTATGTTGAATTCAACAAAATGTTGAAGGAAGACAGCGGGGCGGAGGATCGCGCGCGCGAATTGCTGCGCAGGTGGGAGTCAGGCGATGGGGAAACGGTCGCGCTCTGGAAAATGATGAACGGGTGGGCGGTGGACGGCATAAAAGAAACGTACAAACGTACCGGTATATCGTTTGACAAATACTATTTTGAGAGCGAAACGTACCTGCGGGGAAAGGAGGAGGTGCTAAAGGGTCTTGAAAAAAACATTTTTTACCGCGAGGCGGACGGTTCTGTATGGGCAGACCTGTCGGCGGAAAATCTTGATAAAAAGGCTCTGCTTCGCGGTGACGGCACATCTCTGTACATAACGCAGGATTTTGGTACGGCGGTACTGCGGCACGACGACTGGCCCTTTGACAAGCTGGTTTATGTGGTGGGAAGCGAACAGCGCTATCATTTCCAGGTTTTGTTTACGCTGCTTTCGCGGCTTGGTTTCGACTGGGCGCGGGACCTGCGCCACCTGTCTTACGGCATGGTGAATCTTCCGGAGGGCAGGATGAAAAGCCGTGAGGGTACCGTTGTGGACGCGGACGACCTGATCGACCGGCTGCGCGGCATGGCTCTCACCGAAATACGCGAAAAGAATAGGGAAGAGGCGCTGGATAACGCGGAGGATACGGCTGAAAGCATAGCGCTTGGCGCACTGCATTACTACCTGCTTCAGGTTACGCCGGAGAGGGATATGCTGTTCAACCCCGCCGAATCGCTTTCGTTTAACGGCAACACCGGCCCGTACTTACAGTACATGGGCGCGCGTATTTCGTCAATTTTGAAAAAGGAATCCACAAAAAATGATTATTCCGGCGCGGCCCTCCTCTCAGGCGACGCGGAATGGGAACTGCTGAAAACTATTGCCGCCTGGCCGGAAGCCGTCTCCGAGGCGGCGCAAAGTATGA
This sequence comes from Spirochaetaceae bacterium, assembly GCA_031258615.1. Lineage (GTDB taxonomy): Bacteria > Spirochaetota > Spirochaetia > Treponematales > Breznakiellaceae > JAIRMY01. Next base: position 19,585 of record JAIRMP010000030.1, read on the forward strand.
ATCCGTCCGTAATTACAAGCTGGGCGTACGAGCTTTCAAAAAATTTCAGCTGTTTCTACCACGAATGTCCTATTCTCGGCGCGGAAAGCGCGGCGCTAAAGGCCGCCCGCACAGCCCTCTGCCGCGCCGTCCTCCGCGTCCTAAAGTCCGCCTTCTCCCTCATCTGCATCCCCTTCCTAGAATCAATGTAGGCAGGCAGGCCAGCCTGCACCAAACGTACGCCAATGGCTGACTCATTGTCCTTGCGGGCCGCTGAGCGTGAAAGAAGACGGGTTACGCGTTTCGGCTTGGAGTTTGCGGTAAGCCAACCGAAGGTTGGCGGCGCAAACTCCGGAGACAACCGCGAAGCGGTTGTCCATTGTCCTTGCGAGCCGATGAGCGTGAAAGAGAACGGGCACATCCCCCTTCACTCTTCACCATTCATTAAAAAGTGGGGGGGGGGGGGGGAGGGGCAATTTCCCACGGATGTGGTTTTGCAAGTAGGCTTTACGAATAAGTAGGAGTTTGCTACACAAGCTGCGAAGCGGCCTGCCGCTGTGCGGTTGTGCCAGCGGCACAACCCACACGCGGGTCGGTGGTGTCAGCCGCTGCAAGGCGGCTAGACAACCGCTTCGCGGTTGTCTACGCAAACTCCATCCGGCTTGTCGAGCCG
>JAIRMP010000041.1 GCA_031258615.1 Spirochaetaceae bacterium
CAACCTCATATACTTATTGACGGGAGATTGCGTTTTGCTTGATTTCTTTGGGATTTTTTTTAAAAAAAATGACTTTTATCATATTACCGCATATACCAATGAAAAACCGCCGCTCGCCCTTCACCCGGAGGGGCGACACTGTCAACAGGTTAATGATTCTTGTCCACAGATTTCACGGATTTCACAGATGCGCTAACGTCACTAGCGAACGCGATAGCGTCACCCTTTGTTGCGGGGACCGGGCGGCGGGCTTTGCGGGTGGGCGGAGTTCGCGGCCCATAGTCCCGCCAAGCGGCTTGTGCCGCGCAAGGGATTGCCGCCACTGATAGAAGCGCTGGCAGGTTATGACGCTGTGTAGTATACTGGCGCTATGGATATAGTATCGTGGAATGTGAACGGCATAAGGGCTGTGGAAAAAAAAGGATTCCGTGAATGGCTGGCCAGTGAGGAGCCGGATATACTTTGCGTACAGGAAACAAAGGCGGAGCCGGAACAGCTTTCCGACAGCTTGAAGAGTCCCGCTTCACGCGGCGGCGCGGCGTACAGATCGTACTGGGCAAGCGCCCGGAAAAAAGGCTATTCGGGAACGGCAATATATACGAAGGTTGAACCGCTCGATGTCAGGCCCTTGGGGATAAAAGAGTTTGACAACGAAGGCAGGGTCTTGCAGGCTTTTTACAAGGACTTCGTGGTGGTATCGGCCTATTTCCCGAATTCACAGGACGGCGGCGCGAGGCTTCCCTACAAACTTGATTTTTGCGCGGCCATGCTGGAACTCTGCGGCGCGTTTGCCTCGCGGGGGCAGAGCTTTATCCTTTGCGGCGATTACAACATAGCGCATAAACCGATCGATCTGGCCCGTCCAAAAGAGAACGAGGGGAACGCGGGATACCTGCCGGAGGAGCGCGCATGGATGGATACCTTTACAGCTTCGTCATTCGTAGATACGTTCCGGCACTTTCACCCCGGCGAACCGGGAAACTATACCTGGTGGTCGTACCGGCAAGGCGCGCGCGCCAAAAATATCGGGTGGAGGATAGACTATTTCTGTGTCGACAGCCCGTTTGTAAAAAAACTTAAATCATCGGAAATAATGGGGTCTGTTGCCGGCTCCGATCACTGTCCCATAAAACTGATTATCGAAGGTTGAAAATTACTGGGGACTGAAAATTATTGAGAGGTAGAAAATGAAAATTAAATACAATTCACCTGTTGTTTTGACATTTGTTTTTTTATGCACGGTCATTTTGTTTTTGAATCAGATGCTGTTTCATAACTTGATACAGTACTGGTTTTCAGCGCCGGGCAAGGGCGGATTCTCTTCATCAAATCCGAGAAACTGGATAGACTTGGCGACTCATGTACTGGGACACGCAAACTGGAATCATTTAACCGGAAACCTCCTGGTAATCCTGATCGTGGGGCCCATGCTGGAAGATATTTACGGCTCCGCCCCGCTCATATTGATGATGCTGATCACGGCTTTTATCACGGGCGGTATAAACGCGCTGTTTTTTTCTACCGGCCTTTTGGGTGCGTCCGGCATAGTTTTTATGATGATACTGCTCGCCTCGTTTACCAATTTTCGCAAGGGCGAAATCCCGCTCACATTCATACTTGTGCTGGTATTCTACATCGGAAACGAGGTGGTATCATCGTTCAACAATGACGGCATAGCCCATTTTGTGCATATAATCGGCGGTTTTTGCGGCAGCGTATTCGGCTTTTTCAGGAAGACGCCGCCGGGCAGGGCCGCCGCCGCGCCCCGCGCCGAAACTTAGCCGCCGGTGTTGACGCTAAGCGACCATTTGCCGCCGCTCATCACGTAGGCGCCGGGCCGCCGGTTCAGGCTGACGTAGCAGCGGTAGAACGATTCGCCCAACGACCATTCGGTGATGACGGCGTTGCGGCCCACCGTGATCGTTTTTAGCGGATTTCCTATGAAGGCATACTCTCCCACCTTAACGCCGTCAGGGATCGTAACATGACTCAGCTTGTTGTTTTTGAACGCATAAGCGCCTATGTACCGGACGGAAGGCGGTATATCTATGGCGGACAATTTATTGTTTGCGAATGCCCAGCCGGCTATGCTTACGACCGAATCAGGAATGGAAATGGCTGACAGGTTGTTGCCGCGGTACGCGGCGTACTTTATATGTGTTACCTCCGCTTGAATAGCTCATACACCCATACAAGTACCAACGGCAATGGCCGTATCTATCATGTAATGATCGCGCGGAACGGTCTTGATCTTTTCCGCCGGCACTTCCAGGCTCACCGAGTCGACTCTGTTTCCGTCAAGACAGACCATCCTGCCGTAACGTCCGCGCGCCAAAAGTTCCGCCGCGGCAGCCCCCAGCGAGGTAGCCAGCACCCTGTCGGAAGCGCTAGGCACCCCGCCCCTCTGCGTATAGCCCAGCACGGTTGCCCGCGTCTCCATACCGGTTTCTCTCTCAATCTCGCGGGCTACGCGGTACGCGATCGAGGGCGAACCCTCCTCCTGCCGGCGCCGCTTGCGTTCCTTTTTGTCCATCAGCGCCTCCTCTTTTGAAAGTGCGCCTTCCGCTACAACTACGATGGAAAAGCTCTTGCCGCTGCGCGCCCTGTCTTCCAGATGGCGGACAATCGTCTTTATGTCATACGGCAGCTCAGGCAGCAGGATCACATCACCCCCGCCGGCAACGCCGGCATACAGCGCCAGCCAGCCGGCCTTGTGTCCCATAAGTTCTATCACCATAATGCGGTTGTGGCTCTGCGCTGTAGAATGGAGACGATCTATGGCCTCAGTCGCAATCGCGAGCGCCGAATGGAAGCCGAAACTTCGGTCGGTACCCACTATGTCGTTGTCAATCGTCTTTGGAAGCCCCACAACGTTCAAACCTTCACGTGACAGGCGCCAACCGGTGGTGTTTGTACCGTTGCCGCCCAGCACAACAAGGCAGTCGAGTCCCAAATCGCGGTAATTTTCCTTTATCAGCGCGACTTTGTACTCTCCTAAGCTGTTATCTGCGTCTTTGGAGCGTGTCTTGAACGGCTTTTCCCGGCTTGCCCCAAGTATGGTGCCGCCCCGTGTCAGTATTCCCCAGAAATCTTCCGGTTTAAGAAGGCGCGTATTGTTTTCAAGGATGCCTCTGTACCCGTTGGCGATGCCCACGATCCGCATACCGTACCGGTCGTATGCCGGACGGCACACTCCCCTGATGGCGGCGTTTAGGCCAGGGCAGTCCCCGCCCGCCGTCAGTATCCCAAATGTTTTTGTAACGCTTCCTTTCGCCATAGTGCCCGTACCGGTCGTGAAAAACGTGTTGACGGTTTCTCGCGCCCAGATCAGCCTAGCACATGGAACCTTACAATGTAAGGCAGGGCAGGCCAGCCTGCACCAAACATACGGCAGGCCAGCCTGCACCGAACGTACGCCAATAGTTTAGGAGTCGTCCTTGTCATTCGCTGAGCGTGAAAGCAGGCGGGTTACGAGTCGTCCTTGCGAGCGGCTTGTGAGGAGGGTGGAGTTTGCGGTAAGCCAGCCGTCAGGCTGGCGGCGCAAACTCCTATGCAAGCCGTAAGGCTTGCACGTCCTTGCGAACCGCTAAGCGTGAAAGAGAACGGGTTACGAGTTGTCCTTCCGAGCGGCTTTACGAGTAGGTAGGAGCGTAGCGGTTGTCCAGTTTGCGGGCTTAGGGCGTCTTCCGCCACCCCCACTACTGGTCCGTCTAAGAAAAAATATGCTTTTGACCCTATGAATAAATCTTTCCAATTCAGAAGTAACGTTTTTTGCAAGGAATAAGCCTTATCGCCAAGGAAATGAAGCTTATAACCGTGGAAGTAAACTTTCCCGCCAAGGAAATAAGGTTTGTTTCCACGGAAGCAAACTCTATAACCATGGAAACATGGTTTATCGCCAGGGAGGTAAACTTTGTTGCCATGGAAATAAGGTTTACCGCCGGGGAAGTAAAGTTTGTCATCATGGAAATAAACCTTGCTTCCGTGGAAATAAGGTTTACCGCCGGGGAAGTAAAGTTTGTCATCATGGAAATAAACCTTACTTCCGTGGAAATAGACTTTGCCACCAAGGAAGTAGATATTGCCGGCGTGGTTTAACACAACGGGGGGCGTGGTAAAGATGGTCAACGTGGTGCGGGAGGGTCTTTTGGCGACCAAACAGGCGGAGAAGTGGCTGTTTCAAAACTCGCTCGTGTTTTGAAACAGTCTCCCATAATTATCATCTAATTATCACCCGTCACCTTACTATTATCTAAAAAGGAGATTATCATAAAACGAAGGAATACGATGAACCTGAAGCGCATCTATATTGAAAATTCTGTCATTGGCGGTTATTTCGACAATGAATTTAAAGGCGCTACGAGACCGCTTTTTGAGCTTTTTCGGGCTGGGCGGTACAAAGCGGTGGTGTCGTCCCACACTTTTGACGAATTGGATAATGGCGCGCCGGAACAGGTCAAATCGAATCTTAGAACAATTGATTATGAAGCGCATATTATTTCGCCGGAAATGCAGGAGCT
>JAIRMP010000104.1 GCA_031258615.1 Spirochaetaceae bacterium
AAAAAATTGAGCGGTGGAACAAGGTATTTGTAAACCCCGGCCGGACGCTCCTGTAATACCTTCCCTTCAAGGCGGTCATAGCCGATGTACTCCCTGACGCAGGCGCCGTTTTTCTGTTCGACTCGGACCAGAGGTCCGCAAGCAATTGTCATTTTTCTTGTGGTCTCGCGAGCGGGTAAAGGGGATAGGGCAGGCAGGATTGCGGTACCAGTCGGTGATGACCTGGTTGATACATTCACTCCCGTTATCGTCGGCAACCAGGTTGCCGCTGGAACGCTCTGAGGGGGAAAGGAAGGGATGCGGAGTGATGCCGAAGGCCGGCCACAGCGCGATATAGTCCATCTGCCGGCGGATGAGCGGGGCTAGGAGCTGCGGAAACTTCGTTTCCGACCGCATTTATACCAGAAGCATGCCCAAATGAGGCGAAGGGAGACGATGACCTCATCGGTATAGATTTTCTTGCCCGTATGGTGGCGGTTTTTTTCTCTGCGGCTTGAGTTTGATGGCCTTGCCTTTTACCAGGAGGAGGGCCTTTTGAGGCTCCGGTTTATTCAGGATACGCAGCGCGTATTTCCGGTTATACCCGGTGATAAACCGCAGTTCTTCCCGAATGGCTGTTTTTTCTTTTCTGCCCGCGTGCATATAGCGGGAACGGTAGGCGGCGATGACTTTTCGTTTTTCTTTATATGAATAACCCCATATTGACCTCCAAGAGTGGTTGTTCCCGGATAGTCTGCCTTGATTTGGGTTACATTTTCGATGAGGCAATGCGCGCATAGATCAGGACTTCCCGGACCGGCTTAGTGCGTAATACCCGGGCAGCGTATGTCCTGTGGTACCCGGTCAGCCGGATAAATTCGTCGAGCAAAGCCGACTTTGCTTTTTTCGCTGCCGCCTGATACCGGGTTTTGTATTCCCTGGTTACGGCCTGTTTTTCTTTCATGTTTAACCCCATTGGGACACCCTCCATTCGGTATCCTCATTATAATTTGGGCAACATTTTCAATTTGAGGCATGACCTCTTTTCGACAACTTTTTTATGAGGCAACGCGGGGGCAGGGAATGCATTTAATCAGGGCCAGCGCATATAAATTAACCCGGTTTTGAGGCGAGTTGTGATTGAAAGAGGATCCCCTCCAGATACTCAGTGGACCAGGCCATCTGTTTCCTCCGCCCGTTGATACTACTCTTCGTCCCCGTATCCGCACGGGCCACCGTCAAGGCGGATCAGATAACAATCTGTACTATAACTATCCCAATCCAGGAGGCTTTACCGGCTGGGATTAATCCCCGGTAAGCTCTCCTCCGCCGCCCCCCAACGGACGACGGCGGAGAGCGTTAAAGGCCCGGCCTTATTGATTCAATGCCTGAAGCGCTTCTTCCCACATGTAGCTTGACCTGCGGCACGGAGGCGGTTACTGTTTTACCCACAATGTTTGACCTGCTGCTTAAAAACGTCTATATCCTGGACGGCTCGGGAAAGCCCGGATTTACCGGGGACATAGGCGTCAGTGACGGCGCGATTGAAGCCGTCGCTCCCCGGGTTGCCGGCGAGGCGGCGCGTACCATAGAGCTGCGGGGGGAAACCGCCGCTCCCGGGTTTCTCGATATTCACCGTCACGCGGATGCCGCGTTGTTTAAGCCGGGTTTCGGCGAAGCCGAGCTTCACCAGGGGATCACGACTATCGTGAACGGGAACTGCGGCATGAGCATCGCTCCCCTGCCCGCGATGCGGCGGGCGGAGATACTCACGTTTCTTGCTCCGGTTACCGGTTCCCTGCCCGATGAAGTCCGCTTTGAAACGTTTTCCGAATATACGGCCCTGTTGAAAAGCCGCGCCCTGCCGCTTAACATCGCCATGCTCGCGGGAAGCGGCGCCATGCGGGCGGCGGCGGTGGGCTACAGCGCCGAAACCCTTGATTCCGAAGCGGTAAAAAGCATACACGTCTCGCTCGAAGACGCCCTGGCCGCCGGGGTCCTTGGGATTTCGGCGGGCCTGTCCTATCTGCCGGATCTGCGTTACAACGCGGCTACCCTGGCCCAGGCGCTGTCGCCCATACGCGGGACCGGCCTGCCCCTGGTCTGCCATGTCCGCGGGGAAGGGGATATACTCTACGATTCGGTGGCCGAGGCTATAGAAGCGGCCCGGATCCTCGACGCGCCGCTGCGGATAAGCCACTTCAAATGTATAGGACGAAAGAACTGGGGCACCGGTCTTGAAAAGGCCATCGCTCTTATCGAAGAGAACCGGGAAGCGGGTATACGGATAGACTGCGACGTGTACCCCTGGACTGCGGGGAGCACCCAGATGCTCTGTGCGCTTCCCCCCTCCTTCCTTGCCGGTGGCATAGGGGAAATTCTCCGCCGCCTTAGGGATCCCGCGGAACGGGCCGAATGCCGCAGGATCCTCTCCAAACCGGGCGGGGACTTTGAGAACATTGTCTTAGGGGTCGGATGGGAAGGGATCTATGTTACCGGCCTTGAGTCGGAGAAGAACCGGCCCCTGATCGGAAAGAGCATACCGGAGATCGCCGCCCTGCGGGGAACCGATCCTTTTGACACGGCCTTTGATTTACTGATGGAGGAACAGGGCAATGTAACCATGGTGGATTATATTACCAGCGCGGAAGACATAGACCGGATTATCCGCCTGCCCTACGCCAGTATCATCTCCGACGCGGTATACTCGGACAAGGGGCTTCCTCATCCCCGGAACGCCGCCAATATAGCTATGGTTTTTCATGAACTGGTCTGCCGCCGCAAGGTCGTGAGCCTGGAAGAGGCGGTTCATAAACTCTCCGGCCTTCCGGCAAAAGCAATGGGGCTTACCCGTAAGGGGCTGCTCAAACCGGGCTTTGACGCGGATATCGTGATCTTCAGGCCGGAACATGTTTCAGCCCCGGCGGATTACACCGCGCCGACTCGTTTTACCACCGGGTTTGACTATGTGTTTATCGCCGGACAGATGGCGCTTGAGGGGGATACGCTTACCGGCCTTACGCCGGGATCCTATACAGGGCTTTAAATTAAGATCGACTATTCAGATTGACAACCCCGTGTATGCAGTATATTTTAAGAACTATGTCAATGAGAACTGTGCTAATATGGAGGTGAAATTTATGAGTATTCAGATCGTACCGCTCATTATTGTAGCGGCCTATCTGGCGGGTTTGCTCTTGATAGGGTATCTCTGCAAACGGTTTTTCATTAAAAGCAGTACGGATTTTCTTTTGGCCGGACGGAGGCTTGGGGTCTTTTTTGTAGCCGCCAGCCTTGCGGCGAATAACGTGGGCGGCGGCAGTACCACCGGCGTGGCCGCCCGGGCTTTTTCCGGGTGGGGGCTTTCCGCAGGCTGGTACGTTCTGGCCGCTTCCATCGGCGTTATCCCCCTGGCCTATTTCGCGCCGAAAATCCGCCGGACCCTTGCCCACACGATTCCGGAAGTTATCCGTACCCGCTTCGGCCATGTGGCGGGAACCTCAACGGCGGTACTGAATATCATATCCCTGTTCTGTCTTACCGCTTCCCAGATCCTCGCGTCGGGAACCGTGGTCGCTAGCCTGGTGGGTATTCCGCTGAATGTATCGATTCTCATCAGCGGCGCCATCATCCTCTGTTACACCGTATTGGGCGGTCTTATGGCCGACGCGATTAGCGATTTTATCCAGTGGTTTATCATCTTCTTCGGCCTGCTTATCACTATGTTCTTTGTGGTGCGCGGCGTAGGCGGCTTTGAGGCGCTGGCGGAAAAACTTCCCGCGAAAACCGTAAGCTTTACCGGGGTCGGGGCGATTACTATTATCAGCCTGATGATCAATTACTTCTGTACCTTCCTTTCGGGCCCCGAGATGATCAGCCGCTTTTATTCCGCCAAGGATGAAAAAGCCGCCCGGGACTCCGCCTGGCTCTCGGCGATTCTCATGGGGCTTCTGGCCTTTATCCCGGCGGTGATAGGTTTGGTCGCCCTGGCGATGAACCCCGGTCTTGACGGTGGAAAGGGAACCAGCGCGCTTATGTGGGCAACTACCAAGTACGCCCCCCAGGTAATTGTCGGGTTTGTGGCGGCGTCAATCATTTCCGCGACCATGTCCAGCGCGGACTCGAACCTGCTCTGCGCCTCTACCATGTTTGTAAAAGATATTTACCAGCAATACATCAATCCCAGTGTGGATGACAAAAAACTGATCTTCATCACCCGGACATCGAATGTGATTGTCGGCCTGGTGAGTCTGGCCGTCGCTCTGTTCAGGATCAACCTGGTAACCCTCAACCTGTTTGCCTTTGCCCTCCGTTCTTCGGGGCCTTTTGCCGCCTACGGCCTGGGGCTTATCTGGAAGGATGCCACCAAACATGCGGGACTGGTTTCCATTATTTGCGGCTCCATCGCCGCTGTGGTCTGGCAGGTTGCTAAGGAACCTTTCGGAATTCTGGCTATCGTATTCGGCTGCGCTGTGGGCGCTTTTTCCTTCTGCGCGACGGTAGGTATTGAGAAAAGAATGGGGGTAGCGGCCGCTCCCAGCCCATTCCCCAAGGGATAGAGGGACTTTGCGGGGGTATGGTCTGGAGCATACCCCCTTCTTTTCAGCAGCTCAGGGCGTCTAAGTGGGTTTCCCAGGCAAAGATCATCGGTTCCCGGGCCTCTCGGATATGCCTCAATCCTCACCGTTTCGGTACTCTCCTCATCTAAAACCCTCATAGTTGCCCGCTTAAAGAGCGAATTGACGATCCGGGATTGGTCATACACGTAGTCCAGAGCTTCCGGCGTGATTTGCTGTCCCGTCTCCACCGTTCGCTGGGCAAAGAGCCGCGCTATGTCTTCCTTTTGAAAATTTGATAATAGAGTTGTTCAATAACTGAAGGTATTGAACAACTTCCGCTAAAAAACGGGTAGATTTGGCGGATTTCTGCAAGAAATTCGCCAAATCTACGAGACTTGTGTCGGACTAAAGTCCGCGACAACCAACCGGGTTGTTGAACAAATCCAATACCGCCGAGTCGGCTTTGATATTAAAGGGCGAACCGGGCCGATGGACAACCGGTAACGGCGGAAGATGTGGCCTTTACTTTCAATACGGCAAAAACATCGGGCTATGTTTTTCATGGCCCGCCCACCCGGGGGCGCTCAACCCGCAGGCGGCGCGCTCACCGTTCACTATTCACTTGTCCGCGTGTCTATACAGCCGTAACGCTAAGCGTAGAATTATTGCCGCTTGACTGGGGCCTTTGTTTTCCACTATTGTGGTTTGTAAGCCCAGATGGTGGAATTGGTAGACACGCTGGTTTCAGGTACCAGTGCCGCGAGGTATGCAAGTTCAAATCTTGTTCTGGGCATTATATAGTATAATTGTCGTCCTGATTGCGGATGATCCGCAAAATTTGTTCCCGGACATCTATGTACTCTTTAGAAAACCTGGTCCTGTCGGCGTCATCGCCGGTGATATGGCAGGTAAATTCGGTATGAAATTCCCGAACTATCCTGCCGGGTCTTGGGGACATAACTATGATTCTGGTGGCCAGGGATAGAGCTTCGTCCGCATCATGGGTAATAAGAAAAAAAGTTCCGTGGTTTACCGACCAGACTAGTCGGGTTAATTGATGCATATTCTCCCTGGTAAGCGCCAAAGGGCTCGTCCATGAGAATTATTTTGGGGTTATTTACCAGTACCCTTGCGAGACAGGCTCTTTGGCGCATTCCGCCTGAAAGTTCATAGGGTTTATGATATTTAAAGTCCGAGAGACCGACCTGTTCCAAGTATTTATCCGACAAAACTTCCCGCTCTTTCTTGCTGAATTTCCGCATTTTTAGACCGAATTCAACGTTTTTCCGTACATTCAGCCAGGGATATAGGGTAGGGGACTGGAAAACGAAGCCCCGGTTCCAGTCCGGACCGCTTACAGTTACATCATCAACTTTAACCTGTCCCGCGGAAGGCCTGACGAGACCGGCGATAATATTGAGAAGGGTGGTTTTACCGCAGCCGGATGGTCCCAAAAGACAGATAAAGTCCTCCTTCTGTATTTCAACGTTAATATTTGACAGCACTTCAGTGAAACGGCTTCCGGTATTATACGTCATGTATATATTTGAGAGAGATACAACCGTTTCTTTTGTTACCGGTAAAATATCCGGTTCGCTTTGAATCACAGGCGTTTCCCTAAAAAAACGTAACTATTCCGCCGCCTGCAAGCCAGGCGGCAACGAAAATCAGCACAAGCGGCTGCCGCTATTCCAGAGACAGCTCAATGTACCGGGGATTGACCGCCTTTTGGAAAACCGCCAAACCCGGGGACTCCTTGATTGACTGCTGTTTTACCAGGAAGTCGGCGGTCTTCTTTAAGGCTTCCGCGATAGCTCCCGGATTGCCGCTCGTCCCCAGATATTGAGGGGATAGCTGTTCCCGGGCATTAAGCCATACATTACCTTGAATTTGATTTCTGCTGTCTTCATTACTGATACCAAAGTAGCCCGCCAGAATGGAGACCGCTTCATCCGGATTGTTTTTATAAATTGTCTGGGCTTTGGAGAGAATTTTTATGTATTCCGCTACCAGTTGAGGGTATTTATCTCCGAATTCTTTCCTTACCACCGCAACATCCGCGGTAACCGCCCCCTGGTTTGCCAGGTCTTCGCTGGTAATAACCAGATGACCGTCAGTTAAGAGTCTGGTTAGAGTAGGATCCCACACATAAGCCGCGTTAATATCTCCACGCTGCCACGCGGCGTATATATCTGCGGGCTGCAAATCCAATATTTCCGCGGTTCCGGCGTCAAGGTTGTTTAATTCAAACGCGCTTAAAAGGCTGTAATGCGCGGTAGACCCAAAGGGCACGCCGATTTTGGTCCCCGCCAGATCTTTTACCGAGTTAATGCCGGAAGTGTTTTTTACCGCCAAAGCCTCGGATTTCCCCAATACGCCGTGGATCCAGATAAGTTCCACGCCAAGATCACTGGAAATCGCCGTAACCGCGGGGGTAGTCCCCACAAGCCCCAGATCAATACTTCCCGAGGCTAGAGCGCTTACCACCGAAGCGCCGGACTCAAATTCCCGCAGATTAACGGGTATCCCAAAATCATCGAAAAATTTCTTTGCTTTTGCGATATTTTCGTCATTGGGTATCTGCTGAGTCCCGATATTGATTACCTTGGGGATATCAGGGCCGGCGCTTCCCTCTGCTTTCTTTTCTTTAGAAGCTCCCGCGAAAATTCCCGCGACGACAAGCGTACTTAGCGCAAAAGCCAAAACATTCCTGTTTTTCATGTAAAACTCCTATAAAATATATTACAACCGCCCCAATAGCGGGTTGTTTACTCTTTTCCTTTCCAAAAGACAATTTTTGATTCCAGAAGCCGGATCATCTGATCCAGCGTGATACCGGTAAGCCCCATGATCAATATGCCCATAAAAATGATGTCGCTCCGCAGGTAACGGCTGGCATCCAGAACAAGCCAGCCTATGCCTGAAACGGCGGCAACCATTTCCGCCGCCACCAGCGTTGTATAGGCCACCCCTATGGCGGTACGGACACCGGTAAAGATACCCGGAAGACAGGCGGGAAGGCTGACATAAAAAAACACCTGTAGGGGAGAAGCGCCCAGGGTCAAAGCGCTGTTGACATAATCAATTTTTACCATCCGCATTGCCGACACGCAGGCGACATATATCGGGGCAAAGGCCGCCAAAAACAAGAGCATTATCTTGGATGAATTTTCGATTCCCATCCAAAGGACAATCAGGGTGTAATACGCCAGAGGAGGAAGGGGCCGGTAAAATTCAACAATCGGCTCAAAGGCGGCGCGAATTTTGGTATTGTAACCGCTGGCAAGACCAAGCGGCACGGCAAAAAATACGGCCAGGAAGAACGCGCCGATCAAACGGCCTAGGCTGACCGATAAATGCCGCCACAGGGATATGCCCTTGTAGTTATCATGCAATATCGAGAAAAATACCGATACAACGCTTTTGGGAGATGGGACCATTGCGGAGGATACCAATTTCCGCTCCGTTACTCCATACCAAATCAGTAAAATGGCAAAGATTACCCCGAAAGTAATAAATTTTTCTTTACGAATCATTTATATAGTATTCCTATAAGAATACTACTATGAATCGCCATATTGATGTCAAGAAGTTTTTGTATAAAATATAGCGAATTTATAGGAATTACACCTCTTGACAAACCGATAAAACATATTGATACTATATATTCATTAGGATTAGTACGGGTGTTCAGCATGGACGTGATATATACCATTAGACAGGGAACTCTTGAGGATGTGGAGTTGGCGCTTGCTTTTCGCTGGTTAATGTTTGGAAATTCGGGAAAAGAAGAGGCCATCGAACACATACGCCGGGAAATAACCGGTAGATATAGGGCGGAATATCAAAGCGGCGGCATTGTTCACTTTTTTGCGGTAAATGCCAAAAACGAGGCTATTGCCTCCGCAGGAGCCCTTATTAAGTCCGATTTTCCCTACTGTTTTTTCAAACCGGGCTATTACGGCTGGATCATTGATGTCTATACCATGCCGGAATACCGGGGAAACGGTATCGCCCGGACTCTTCTGGAAAAGACCCATCAATGGCTCAGGGCAAAAGGGGCAATCGAATCCCGGCTTATAGCGGTGGGGAAAAAGCCCCATGAACTGTATGAAAAAATGGGCTACCGCGCTACCTGGGAAATGAGCCTTACCCTGTGTCCTGAACGGCGAACCTACAACGATATAATAACCCGGAATTGCGTTGCGGGTGAATAGTTACACGGAATGGACAAAAGGAGTGCGGCTTATGGCGGCGGTTCAGAATATCAGGGAGCGGGAACTATCCCGCCCGGAAGTCATGCAAAAATATCCTCATATTTCCCCCTTTGTGATAATTAAAACGGACGTGCAGCGCCGGGGTGTTCACTTTTCAGCGGCAGCCCTTGACCGGGTAGATTTAACCGTTCATCAGGTCGAATACCGGGGCTTCTCGCGGGAAGCAACGGGGGCGGTTCCGGTTTCATTGATGATGAGGGACGGCTCATCCATCCTTACCGGATTTACGGCGAAAAACAGCGGGCGCGTTCCCTATCTGGTGGATGTGGTCGAAGACAAAATCGTGCTTACCGATCAGGGTACTGTAGTAGAAGAAGTTGATTATTGGGAAAAGCCCGACTATTACGGCAAAGAGACAAGCAATCATATCCCCATGTGGCAGATCGCCGTAGCCCGGCCCCAGCGTATAGACATCTATCCCTTTCAATACTGCGAATTTTGGGACACTCCGGGACACGGCTGTAAATATTGTTCCATTGCCGCTACCTACAAAAAAGCGAAAAAGCCTAAATACGTGGATTTAGCGGACATCGCCGAAACCGTGCGGGAAGCGCTTAAACAGCCGGGCCGGTATATGAGCCTCTTTCTCACCGGCGGCTCGATTCTTTCCGGCAAAGAACTGCTGGATGATGAAGTAGACCTCTACATCAAGGTGCTCAAGGAGGTGGGACGGAATTTCAGGACGCCTAAATTTCCAAGCCAGTTAATCGGAACCGCCTATACAAAAGAGCAGCTCCGGCGGCTCTATGAAAATACCGGGCTCAGTTCCTATACGGCGGATATTGAGGTGTTAAACAAGGAAAAATTTGAGTGGATATGTCCTGGCAAGGCCGTGAGAATAGGTTATGAAAAATGGAAGGAACGGCTCTGTCAGGCGGTAGATATTTTTGGATTCGGTAATGTCAATACCGGCATTGTGGGCGGCGTGGAAATGGCAAGGCCCAAGGGTTTTACCGGCGAAGACGAAGCGCTGGAAGCGGTTTTATCCGAAGCGGAAGATTTAGCGAAACACGGAGTATTCGCCGTACAGTGCGTATGGACGGTGGCGGAAGGTTCTGTCTTCTTTAACCAGAAAACGCCTTCCCTGGAGTACTATGTACGCCTCTCGGAGGGACTTGACCGGCTGCGGAGAAAATACCGTATCAGCGCGGATATGGATAATTACCGCCGCTGCGGTAACCACCCGGATACGGATCTATCCAGAATTTAAATTGAGAAAACCGTATGGCAATAAAACTTGATGAAACAGTAAAATCATTATTGCGGAACTTTGATACGGTAAAAATCCTGGCCACCGTGGACCGGGACGGGAAACCCCATGTAACCTGTAAAGATTCTATCCGGCTCAACAATAAGGGTAATTTAGAGTATGATGAATTTATCGAGTCATCCCAAACCAATAAAAATCTGGTTTTTGCCATCTGGTTTCGCAAACAAGTGGCAATAAATATTCTGGGCCGTAATAAAACCAGTTATCAAATAAAAGGAACGCCGGTAAAGGCCGTTATTTGCGGAAAAAGATTTGAAGAACGCTACAAAAAACTTAAAGAGGAACAGGGGGCGGACTTATCGGCCATCTGGATTATCGAGCCCGAAGAAGTTATCGAAGAAACCTTAGCCGTTAGGAAAGCCGTGGAAGAAACGCTGCACCCGCTCTTGCGCCATTTGGACATCTTTTTGGATGAATCATATAGAGGAACCGGAAGTTAACCATTACCGCGGCTAATACCCTCCCACGCTTTGCCGGCAGGTTCATGACGCCGACGCTTGACCCGGACGTTTGGTTTCCGCTTCGGATTATGATTTTCAAAGACGGCAAAATCTATGCCTCGGGAAGTCCCGGTGTTCTCTCAAAGGACATCGTGCTTGCTGTGTATGGAGTAGAGGCGGCTTTTCATAATCACCATGAAAAGCCGTTTATGATTCCACTGCGAGCGGTACAATAATATGCAGTGAAGATTTCCACCGGCGTAGCTTTAAGCGGCTCACAGGGCGGCCTATGAAGGCTGGAATATTTCTGCTGAAGGTCAATAAGCGGCTGTCAATAAGCGGCTTGACAAAAAAAGCATAAGAGGTTATGGTATTAGTTGGCATGAAGCCGTCCGCTCTATAACCCCATGTCCCACGAAGGGATGGGGCGCTGAATAATCTCTCGTTATCTGCTGAAATTTTCCACGAAGGAATACCCGGAATTGTTTTGTTAGAAAACAATCCTACCCGGAGATGAACTCCCAACCCTGATTACTGGAGTTTGGCTGTGGTTTTCTTTGTAAAACGCTTCTTTCAGGCTGAAAGAAGAAGCATGGGCGTGATTGTGCCGATGTTAATCGCCGCGGTGCTGTTATCGCTTATTTTTGGCGTGGGGCTTGGGCCGGTTAAGGTATCGCCGCTTTCGACGGCAAAAATCATAGTAAGTTATATACCCGGCGTGGAAGACATAATCGGACACACCTGGACGCGGCTTGAAGAGAACATCGTGCGGGGGCTGCGGCTTCCCCGGGTGCTGCTCGGCCTTATCGTGGGGGCGTCCCTTGCCGTTACCGGCGTTACGATGCAGGCCCTGGTACGGAATCAGCTTGCGGATCCTTTTATCTTGGGCGTGTCCTCGGGGGCCGCCGCTGCCGCCACGCTTGGGATGTTGTTCGGCGTGTTTTCATTTTTGGGAACCTATTCCCTTTCTATCAGCGCCTTCATCGGTTCGGCTGTCACCATCATTTTTGTTTACCTCATATCAAGGGTGCGGGGACGGATAAATATCACCCAGCTTTTGCTTTCCGGCGTTGCGGTTTCCATGATTATGGACGGCGTAACGCGGATCATCACCCTGTCCGCGCCCAACGCGCTCGGTTTGCATAACGCGACATTTTGGATGTCCGGCAGTCTTGCCGGCGCGCGCTGGGCCTACCTCACCATTCCTTTTGCAGTACTTGTGGTCTGTATGATAGTCCTTTTGGTGAATTACCGTACCCTTAACCTCCTGTTGCTGGGAGATGAAAGCGCCGGTTCTCTCGGCGTCAACGTCAGACAGACGCAGAAAATGCTCGTCCTGGTTGCCTCGCTTATGGCGGGAACAACGATTGCGGTGAGCGGCACCATCGGCTTTGTCGGGCTTATGGTTCCGCACTTCAGCCGCCTCCTTGTCGGCGGGGATCACAAGCGGGTACTGCCCGTCGCGGCGCTTTCGGGCGGCGTCCTTGTTGTATGGGTAGATGTCGCGGCGCGGACCCTTCTTGCGCCGGAAGAACTGCCGGTGGGCATACTAACGGCAATAATAGGCGGGCCGCTTTTCATATTCCTTTTAAAGCGTAAAACAGGGGAACGGTAATGGCGGAAACACGGCTTAACATAAACAATCTGAAATTTTCATATACCGACAAGATAACGATCGAAGATATAAACATCAGCGTACAAAGGGGCGAGTTTATCGGCCTCATCGGACCTAACGGCTGTGGAAAATCAACGGCGCTCAAAAACGTGTACCGGGCACTTACCCCCGACTCAGGGGACATCACTCTTGACGGCAAAAATCTGTTTCGGATGCGCAGCCGTGAAGCGGCGTTGAAGATAGCCGTTGTGGGGCAGGAAAACGAGGTGCCTTTCGATTTTTTGGTCGAGGAAATTGTCGCTATGGGGCGCAGTCCCCATAAAAAACTTTTTGAGCCGGACACGGCGGAGGATGCGCGGATCCTACATCACGCTCTTGAACATCTGGGCATGGAAAACATGGCAAAACGAAACTACAAGCATCTTTCTGGCGGCGAAAAACAGCGGGTGCTGATTGCCCGCGCCATCGCGCAGGAATCCGATTTTCTTATCCTTGACGAACCGGCCAACCACCTTGACGTGAGTTATCAGCTTAAAATATTTGATTTTGTAAAACGCCGCAGTGCCGAGGCGGGCGTAACGGTGCTTTCCGCGATTCACGACCTTAATATGGCCGCGTTGTACTGCGACCGGCTGTATGTAATGAAAGAGGGTCGTATCGTTCTTTCGGGAACTCCGGAAGAAGTGCTGACGCCGGGAAATATTTTTTTGATTTACGGTGTACCCTGCGATACGGCGGTTCACAGGATAACGGGAAAGGTGGTGATCACGTATATACCGGAAAAAATCTTTTCTCCCACGCCTGGCCGCGGGGGAAAAGATTCTAAATAATCTTTTTGGAGGAATTTGGAGAAATTATGAAAAAGAGGGTTGTATTTTTTGTTGTTGTGTCGGTTTTCGCAGGTTTGACCTTTTCATGCACGCGAAAAAATGCGGTATCGGCAAGCGGCGGCGGAACGGAAGCGCGGGCAACAGGCGGTTTTACACCGCTTGTTTTTGACAACTACGGTAGAACCGTTACCGTAAAAGTGCGCCCCGAAAAGGCGCTGGCGCTTGGGCCGAACTGCGCGGAAACTATGGTCGCGCTGGGTCTTGCCGATTATATCGCGGGGACGAGCCTGCGGAATCACAGCCGCGGCCCCCTGCCCCAGTACGCGGAGGCTTTCCAAAGAATCCCGGAGCTTAACCATAGTTCCGCTACACGGGAGGCGGTTATCTCAAGCGGCGCGGATTTTATCTACGGCATTGACTGGGAATTCGGGGGAGACGGGCTTGATATTGACGAGCTTGCCAGCTACGGCATCACCGTGTATATGGACGCCGCGCAAACGCTGGAGCAGACGTATCAGGAAATTACCGACATCGGGAAAATATTCGGCGTTGAAGACCGGGCTGCGGCGTTTGTAGCCGATCAGCGCGGGCGTATCGCCTCGGTGCAGCAGAAACTTGCGGGCAAGCGTCCGGTAACAGTTCTGGTCTACGACAGCGGGAATGACGGCGTTTTTACCTGCAGCGGCGTTAATTTTGAAACCCTGCTGATTAACAAGGCGGGCGGCAAAAATGTATTCGACGACCTTAAAGAAAAAGCCTGGATCACCGTGAGCTACGAGGAGGTTCTCAAGCGATCCCCTGAAGTGATCGTCATTCATGATTACGATTCGCCTTCGGTGGAAGCGAAAATGGCGGAAATAAAGGCCAACGACACCCTTTCGCAGCTTGACGCGGTGAGGAATAACCGGTTTGTGATCATTGAGCTTGAAAGCGTCCTGCCGGGGGACCGCCTTGCCTATACGGTGGAAAAGCTGGCTAAGGGGCTGTATCCGGATATTGTTTTTTAGGCGGATCGGACTATGGACCTGTTCAATAACTGAAGTTATTGAACAGGTCTTATACATAAGACCGGCGGTGTTTGGTAAAGCGAACCTGCCGGCGGATTCTGGTTACCGGGTGCCTTAGTAACAAAATTCGACATTCGGGTTAAAAGTATACATATAGTTTTTAATAAGAGAGGTTTTTATGAAGAAACTGGCTATTAAAGATCAGAACGCATGTATGGCGTGTTTGACTTGCGAACTTGCCTGTGCACAGGCATTTTATAAAAATGCAAACCGGCAAAGTCAAAACCTATCCTGCATAAACATTACGAATAAGCAGGATAAAATAAAGATTCTCGTGTGTACCCAATGCGGGAAATGTGCAAAAACCTGTGAGGTTCAGGCAATAACACAAAACACAAAAGGTGTTTATATGCTTAACAAAAAAACCTGCCTGGGCTGCGGAAAATGTATTGAGGCATGCCCCTTTAAGGTAATGGTTAAGGCGGATACCCAGCCTTCTCCCAGCAAGTGTATTGCCTGCGGTATATGCGTCAAGTCCTGTCCTATGGAGGTTTTGTACATCAAGGAAGATGCCGCTGCGGGATGAACCATGCAGGGCCCTTAAAAACACGTAAAACCGCCCTGTCCCCGTTATGTGAACCTGAAGCGGGTCACAGGGCGGCCTGTGGAAGCCGGAATATTTCTGATGAAGGTGAATAATCGGCGGGTGCAACTTCTTTTTCGGGGCAGACTAACAGAGGAAAGCAGGGTATACTAAGGACATCCCAAGGGAGGGGATACCAATGAATACCCAAGAAACAGACCCTGCCGTAGAAGAAGCCATAGAAGAAATGGCCCGAAGAATCCGGGAAAAAGCGGCGGAATTCCGGGCCGCTCATGCCGAGAGGAAACTGACTATCAGTATTATAGAACGGCTCTGGGGAGAAAGCCGGGTCATATCGGACGAGATTCTCAAGCGGCTGTATACCGAACTGGCCAACACCAGCGAGGAGCA
>JAIRMP010000131.1 GCA_031258615.1 Spirochaetaceae bacterium
AAGCCCCCCCCCCCCCCCATCGTACCGCGTGTATGGCGCGCCACCGGCGCGCCATACAGCGGCAAGCCGCTACGCGGCTTGTGTTAAACAACGACCTGAAAAGGCTGTCCTTGTAAACTCCGCTCATAACCCCATCCTACCACTTTTTTGTCTGACGGTATAGACACCGTTGTTGCGGGGGGTGGCAAGCGCTTGCCATAGGAGTTTGCGGCGCAATCGCTACGCGATTGCTTACCGCAAACTCCAACCGTTGTTGTGGAGGGTGTGGCAAGCCCTCGTCATTGCGAGTCGCCTTGCACAGTGGATTGCTTCGCTTCGCTCGCAATGACGGCGTTCTGCCAAGCACCTCGACCGCGACCGCAGGACGCGAAGCAATCCAGGCGAGTCGCTTCGCACAGTGGATTGCTTCGCTTCGCTTGCAATGACGGCGTTCCATTCGTCATTGCGAGTACCCGTAGGGTGCGAAGCAATCCAGTCCGCCAGTCGCCCTTCGTACATCCTCGATCCACGTGATATGCCGCGCCACCGGCGCGCAACGGCGGGGCGGGGAGCGATAGCGGAGTCACGCAAAGCCTGTTTTTTGGCGTAAAACGCCTGAAATTCGCCGAAATTCAAGGCGATGTGATAGCCGGAAAAAGACTTGACTCATTCTGCCTGCTATATATAGCGGTTATTTTGCTATTTATCGCAAATAACACGCTGTATATAGTAGTTGTTTATATTATCAAGCATATTTCCGGCTATCACCAAATTTATCCGTAATTTCCGTTATATATTTAAAAATTCCCGCAAATTATGTATTGTCTACATATACAGCCAATATATGGCCAATAGGAGGCATAAATGAAAATAGGCAAACGCCTTATAATTATGATTACAGCCCTTATTCTTTCCGGAACGGGCGTACTGCTGGGAACTGTTTTGTACAGCGCCCAGAGACAAATTTTGGAGTTGACTGATAACGAGTTGGAAAATTTGACCGGCAATGACGCTGGCCGGCTCAGTTTATGGATAGAATCTTACTTTTCCATTGCCAGATCGGTGGCGCAATCTATGGAGGCGTATGAAAAGATAGCGCCTGCCGAGAGACGTTCATTTTTCAACATATTGCTGGAGCAGCTTGCCGAGTCAAACACGGAAATAGCCGCCATCTGGGCGTGCTGGGAGCCAAACGCGCTGGACGGCCTTGACGCCCGGTATGCCAACACGCCGGGGACGGATGAAACGGGCAGGTTTATTTCTTACTGGGTGAGAACCAAGTCGGGCGTGAAACTTAACGCGCTGAGGGATTACACAGTTAGCGGGGGCGGCGACTTCTACCTTATCCCTATGCGGACGGGTGAAGAAACCGTGGTAGAACCCTACTTTTATAAAATTGACGGAACGGATAGGCTGATCACCTCTCTGGCAGTCCCGATAAAACAGGGGAGCCGGCTGCTCGGTGTCGCCGGCGTTGATATCGCGTTGTCCAGGATTCAGGGGATAGTAAAAGATATCAAGCCTTACGAGGAAAGTGTGTCGGCGGTCTTTAGCAACCAGGGGCTTGTTCTCGGCCACTTTGATCCTTCACGCCTGGGTAAATCCATGGCGGTTACCGAAGGGGATATGGCGGGGGCTTGGCTGCCGGATTTTACGAAAGCTGTACAATCGGGCAAGCGGATTAAGTTCTCAAATACCGTGATCATGGACGGCGAGAAAGAAAAATACTATATATACTCCACTCCCATTACCATAGGAAAAACCTCCAGCCCCTGGTCGCTGGCGATTGGCATACAGCATGATGTCGTGATGGCGCCGGTTTTGCGCATGATCAGGCTTAGTGTTATTATAAGCGTGATAATGCTGCTGGCCGTGAGCGCCGCCGCAGTTCTTGTTGCCCGCTCCATCAGCAATCCTCTCAAATATGTTATGAAAATATTTACCGCTGTGGGCGAAGGAGACTTGACCCAGAAATTGACTATAAACAGCAGGGATGAAATCGGGGATATGGCTGCGGCCTTTAACGGCACCATGGACAGGATAAAAAACCTCGTGCTGACGATTAAGAATCAGTCCGTCAAACTTTTTGATATAGGTAACGAGCTTGCCAGCAATATGAACGAAACCGCCGCCGCCATCAACGAAATTACAGCGAATATTCAGAGTATCAAGGGCAGGGTGATAAACCAGTCCGATTCGGTAACGGAAACCGGCACGGCTATGGAGCAGATAACTGGAAACATAGATAAACTGAACGATCATATAGACCGGCAAAGCGCAAGCGTAGCGCAGTCTTCATCCGCCATCGAAGAGATGCTGGCCAATATCCAGTCTGTCACACAAACCCTGGTAAAAAATTCCGGCAATGTCAATGAGTTGATAGAATCCTCCGAAGTTGGACGAAGCGGTCTTAACGAGGTAGCAGCGGACATACAGGAGATAGCGCGGGAGTCGGAGGGACTCTTGGAAATCAACGCGGTGATGCAAAATATAGCCAGCCAGACGAACCTCTTGTCGATGAACGCCGCTATCGAGGCGGCGCACGCGGGGGAGGCGGGCAAGGGCTTCGCTGTCGTGGCCGACGAAATCCGCAAGCTGGCGGAGAATTCCGGCGAGCAGTCCAAGACGATTTCCGCCGTGCTCAAGAAGATCAAGGATTCGATAGACAAGATAACAAAGTCTACCGAAAGCGTGCTAAACAAGTTTGAGTCGATAGACAGCGGGGTCAGGACGGTATCCGACCAGGAGGAGAACATCCGCAACGCTATGGAGGAACAGGGTGAGGGCAGCAAGCAGGTTCTGGAGGCGGTTGAACAGTTGAACGAACTGACGCAGCAGGTCAAAAGCGGTTCTATGGAGATGCTGGTAGGCAGCAAAAAGGTTATCGAGGAGAGCAAAACCCTGGAAGCGGTAACGGCGGAGATAAGCAACGGTATGAACGAGATGGCCACGGGCGCCGACCAGATCAACGTCGCGGTAACCAGGGTCAACACGATCAGTGGGGAAAATAAAGAAAGCATCGATATGCTGGTAAAAGAGGTCTCCAAATTCAAAGTTGAAAGCTGATCACGCGGGTCGAGGCCATACACGCACAAGACTACGAAGCAATCCACTGTCAACAAGTTAAGAAAAAGGGAACAAAAAAGTCCACTGATTACGCTGATTGCGAACTAAAGTTCGTCACAGATTAAAGAGGCTAAAATCAGTGTTAATCCGCGTAATCTGTGGACAAGAATTCCTGGCCTGTTGACAGTGCTGGAGTTTGCGGTAAGCCAGGCGGCCCCCCAACAACGGTAGTAGTTATGTTGTTTCGTTATTCTGACTTGTGGTTTAATCTGCCGCCGGGACACGTACACATGTCCTAGCGGCGGACGGCCGCCAGCTTTTCCAGGATTTCGTCCGCGTTGCAGCCGGGCGAATCGGCGATTATCCGGCTCACAGTATCGTAGCCGATCAGCGGGCTGTAGGAGGCGGCAAAGTAAGGGGCCGCTTCCAGGTTTGATTTGCAGCGTTCTAGGTTGGCGGTGAGCGTTTCGACACACTTAGTCCTGAACAGGAAGACCGTCCGCTCAAGCAGGCTCAAACTTTCCAGCAGCGCGTCCGCTATCAGAGGCAGGAACGCGTTCAACTCGAATTCGCCTCGGGAGGCGGCGGCGCAAATACTGTAATCGTTGGCCTGCGCTTTGATAGCCGCCTGCATGGTCATCTCCGCTATCACGGGATTCACCTTTCCCGGCATTATCGTGCTGCCGGCCTGCATGGGCGCAAGTTTAAGCTCGCCTATGCCGCCTCCCGGCCCGCTGTTCATCAGCCGGAAGTCCCCCGCTACCTTGAGCAGGTTGACGGACAACGCCTTGAGCAGACCGGAAACCTCGACAAACACATCGTTATTCTGCGTTATATCCATAGGGTACTCGGAAAGCGCAAGCCCGATGCCGGTCAATTCACGCAGCTTTTCGATGATGCCGGCCTGGTACTTGTGGTGAAGCGCTCGGCGTTCCCTGTCCTTCGTGTCCAGAAGCCCCACCGCCGCGCCGCCTATGTTTACCTGCCGCAGCCTCTCCTCAATCTTGTAAAGCCGCCAGCGGTCGCGGGCTATCCCCTGGGCGTAGGCGCCAAACTCGGCGCCCAGCGTAACGGGGACGGCATCCATCAGCTCGGTGCGCCCAAGTTTTTTTACGCCGTCGTACTCGTTCTCCTTTCTTTGCAGCGATTCCTGGAGTTTGGCGCACGAATCGCTTAAAGACCGGAGCGAGAGGATTGACGCTATGCGCAACGCGGTTGGGTACACATCGTTGGTAGACTGACCCCTGTTTACATCGTCAAGCGGGTGTATGATGTGGTAGGATCCGGTCTCCTTGCCCTGCCCGCGCAGGGCAAGGTTCGCTATCACCTCATTTACATTCATGTTTGTTGAAGTACCCGCCCCGCCTTGCAGCGCGTCCGTTATGAAAGCGCCGTTAAACAGTTCCGAATCGTCAGGAGCCGACAACAGTTCATCGCATGCCGAGGCGATAGCGTCAAACTTTTTCGCGCCGGCCTCACCCGACTCGCGGTCCCTTTCCAGGCCGGCCCAGGTAAGGGCGGCGGCCTTTTTTACGGTAACTATTGCCCGGATGAGGCGCGGATTCGTCTTCCTGTAATTCAGTGTAAAGTTGTCTTTTGCCCGCAGGCTGTTGATGCCGTACAGCGCGCCGTCCGGCAGCTCAAGTTCACCGATTATGTCTTTTTCCGTGCGCATATCGTATAAAAATATATAGCGGAAATTGATAATTAACAATGTACGCCGCATATACCGCCTCTGTCCGTGGATACCCCGCATGAGGCGGCGCGGAATACTGCCCCGCCGGTGACGCAGCCCAAAATCCCCACCGTGATCACGATTGCGGAAACGAGCCTGCGCGCCGTCCCTACGCGCCGTCTTAACCATACCTTTATTTTTTGCTAGAATTAGCCGATAAACTAACAAACCTTTACTTAAATGATTTAGGGCTGTTCAGAATTTAATTTTTTGAGGACCGTTCTAGTTGGATGTGGGAGTAACGCATGGAAAGCGGAAAAAAAGCCTCGATATTTAATGATCGTAGCGCGGTTGGCTCTGCCGAAGAACTTGACGAATACGGCGTATGGGTGAAAAGCGAACCTGAGGATATTACCTTTGATGACAGCGCTTTTCCTGGTGAAATAGGCAAAGCGGTCGAGGTAACCGGTATAGAAAGCGGCTTTGATCTTGACTTCTCCGGTACGGGTACGGATGAGGCGTCTTTAACTTCCGGCGGATTGTATACATCGGACGACTCCGGGTTTGACATAGATTTCGGGGAAGAAGCCGCGGACGCGCCGGACGAACTTACTGCCGGGCTGTCCGCCGGTGACATCGTTGTGGAGGACTCCGGGTTTGACGTGGATTTCGGGGAGGAAGCCGCGGACGCGCCGAGTGAACTTACTGCCGGGCTGTCCGCCGGTGACGTCGTTGTGGAGGACTCCGGGTTTGACGTGGATTTCGGGAAAGAAGCCGCGGACGCGCCGAGTGAACTCACTGCCGGGCTGTCCGCCGGTGACATCGTTGTGGAGGACTTCGGGTTTGACGTGGATTTCGGGGAGGAAGCCGCGGACGCGCCGAGTGAACTCACTGCCGGGCTGTCCGCCGGTGACGTCGTTGTGGAGGACTCCGGGTTTGACGTGGATTTCGGGGCGAAGGCCGCGGACGCGCCGGACCAATATGATTTTGAGATCAGCCTTGATGATATTCCCGAAACACCACAGATTTCAGGTGATGAAACCGAAGCGCCGGAAACAGGCAAGACCGCTCCGGCTCAGGGTGATCCGCTGGCAAACGAACTGCTGCTAAGAATTGTCAGCGAGCTTTCAACAATAAAGGCTGAATTGAACAGCCTGAAAGAGGAAATTTCGACGATTCGGGGCGGCGCTTTAGAAAGCAAACCAGCAACTCCTGAACCGGAGGCGGCGCCGGACAATTTAGGCGCCGGGACGCTGTCCGCCGTCGAGCTTGAGGCGGTGCTAAACAATGCTGAAATCGAGACTGTAGAGGCGGCTTTGCCGGAAGATGGGATGATTTTCGACGACGAACTTAACCTGCCTGTAGAAAGCGGTGAAGTCGAGGCGGAAGCGGCGGAAACAGCAACCGGCGCCGAGACGCTGTCCGCCGTCGAGCTTGAGGCGGTGCTAAACAATGCTGAAATCGAGACTGTAGAGGCGGCTTTGCCGGAAGATGGGATGATTTTCGACGACGAACTTAACCTGCCTGTAGAGAGCGGTGAAGTCGAGGCGGAAGATGTGACGCCGTCTGCTGCCGAAACGCCGGAATACTATGTCTCTGTCGATCTGGATTTGGACGAAACGCACGACGAGCCTCCCACAGCCTTTGATGATTTTAGCGGCGATTTTGACATTTCCGAAAACGCGCCGGCAGAGGAGATTGTCGTACCTGCGCCGGACGAAGATGACACCATGCCGGATCTCGTGCCTGCGGCGCCGGACTATCTGTCACCGGACGATCTTGTGGATATAAACGAAGGTCCTGATGCCGGGCCTGCCATGTCTGACGCAGAGAACATTCCCGTTGAATCTCAGGCCCCTGCCCAGGAGCCGGCAGAAACGGAGTCCGCTGTACAAAGTTCTCACGATCCGTTCGATACGCCCAACTTTAAAAAAGACTTGCAGATTGTTCTTTCGTACATGGATAGGCTGTTGGAGGCGCTGCCCGATGAAAAAATTGAAGAGTTTGCCCGCTCCGAACAGTTTGATACATACAAAAAAGTTTTCAAAGAATTGGGGCTCGTGTAATGCAGGGTTTGGAAATGCTCAGACGTAAACTTGATTACTACAAAAAGATACATCTATCATTGCGGGGTTTTGTTTTGGATTTTCCGGAAGAGTTTGAGGAAAAGGCAAAACAAAACTTTTATAAACAGATAGGCGGCATGATTTCGTCTTTCGGCGCGGTCGTGCGCCTGCGCAGCCGGCGCGTACTGGTTTTACTCCCGAAAAAGTATGACTGCGCACTTGTCGCGCACCGGCTTTGCGGCAACCTCCAGGCCGCCTCCCTGATTTTTTTTGAATCGAATAGTACGGACATAATCGTAAATCTTGTTCGTGATTACTGACGGATGGAAGAAACGCTTGTACGCTCACAATGCGGTTTATACACCGTGCTTGTCGGACAAAAAACGATCCATTCACGTTACAATCCGTTGACGGAGGCGGAACGTTACATCGTTTCGTTGAATCTTGATGATAACATTCAATACATTATTTTGGCGGAATGCGGACTCTGCTATTTGATTCTGCCGCTGCGCAGAAAATTTCCGCGCGCAAAAATTGTCAGCCTGCACGCAAGTGAGTTTTACCTCGGTAAAAGCGCCGCGCCGCCGGATGCGGAATGGCTGCCCGGCTCACCTGTTGGTGTATTTCTGGAAAACGAGATTGACGATACCGAAGCGGATAAAATTAAAATTATTGAGTGGCGGCCTGCCGCGGATGTGTACGGTGAAAAATATTTAAATCTTATAAAAGACATTACAACATTTGTAAAAAGAGCGGACGCCAACAAGCGGACGCGCTCCGCCTTTGGACGCCGGTGGGTAAAAAATGTTATTAAAAATTGTTTTTTGTTCAACAATGATACGAATATGGCGCTGCCTGCGCGCTGTGATTCTGACTGCGTCGTTGCCGGGGCCGGGCCTGGCCTTGAGGACGCTTACGGGGCGATTCGGCGTGTGGTAAACGGCGGAGCGCTGCTCGTAGCCGTTTCGTCCGCCGTAAGCGCCCTGTTTCACGCCGGGCTCAATCCGGATATTATCGTTGCCTGCGACGGCGGGAACTGGGCGCTTCTTCACCTGTTTGAAGTTGTACGCCTCTTTTCCAAAAAAGAAGGCCGGAACGGGCCGCATCCTCCGGCGCTTGCGTTCAATTTGAGCGCCGCCCTGCCTTCGTGGTGTACCATGTTTAACCTGCTGCCGTTCAGCGACGGAACCCTGTTTCAGAATCTTGCGCAAAAATGTTTTGATATGCCGCCGCTGTCTTTTCCGCAGCGTGGGACGGTTGGGGCGTCAGCGCTCGATCTTGCTTTTTATCTGTCAGGAGGCGCGGTTTATACGGCGGGAATCGATTTTTCACACAACGACATACGCACCCACGCAAAACCTTACGCCTTTGACAAAATTTTATTTTGCGCCGCAAACCGTATGCGTCCGCTGTACAGCCTTCAGTTTGAACGCGCTGAAATGATCAACTCCTCCGGCGCGAACAGAATCTATGCCGAGTGGTTTGCGGCGCAAAATTACCGGCGTAAAATATATCCTGTTACTGATGATACTGTTACCACCGAAAGCGGAAGCGGCAAATGCGGCGTTGTAAAACACGTTAAAAAAAGCCATGTAAAGAATCCTGTCACGCGCCTTGTAACGGTACTCATAAATGCTCTTGAATCGCCTGAGATAAGCGGAAAATTGACGGAGGAACTGTCCGGCCTCCTGTTAAACGGGTCTCCGCCAGCGGGCCATGATTTCCGGGAAGAACTGCTGAGTATAAGCGGAAAGTACCGCGACATGGAACGGCAAAATGGATAAACATATATTTTTTGAAAGGAATCTGCTGGCCCTTTCACGCGGTAATCCGGCCCTGTGCGCGAGGCTTAGCGGGGCGGAAACGACTCTGGGACGCTACCGTTTTGTGGAGGGCAGCGGGGATGGTCGTTATATTCCGGCCTGGGTCGATCCGGGCGGCTCGGCGCATACACTGCATTCTCTGGTATCACCGGAACGCGAGGCGGAGAGGCTGGCCGCGACATTGACGCATGAACAGTATGTCGTGCTGATGGGGCTTGGGGCCGGTTATACGGCGGAAGCGATTCTTGCCCGCAATGACACCGCTTGCCTGCTGGTAATAGAATACGATATTAACGGGCTTGCGGAACTTTTATGTCATTATGATTATATAAAAATATTTAACGATCCGCGTTTTTCCATTCTTGCGGACCCCAAACCGTTTGAAATCGAAAGGTATATTCTTGCCACATTTCAACCGGCTCTGTATAACGGCATACGGACGCTTCCGCTGCGCGCCCGCACAATCCATGACGATTCGCATTTTACGCCCGCGGCGGAGGCGATTAAGTCCGCGCTGGACAAGGTATCATCGGATTATTCAGTGCAGGCGATGTTTGGCAAACGCTGGTTCTCAAATATTATCCGTAACATTTTTACGGCGGAAAAGCAGAGCGGCGTGTTTGCGCCGGTAAAACACGCCGCTATATGCGCGGCAGGCCCCTCGCTGGATTTACAGCTTGAACTAATAGCCCGAAAGCGAAAAACTTTTTTTCTCATATCAACGGATACGGCCCTGTCAACTTTGCTGGAAGCGGGGCTGCCTCCTGACGCGGTAATATCGATAGACTGTCAGCATATAAGTTACTACCATTTTATGAATCCCCTGCCGCCGGACATTCCGCTGTTCCTGGACCTGTCAAGCCCGCCGCTTTTAACTACACTGGCAAAAAAAACTTTTTTCTTTTCCGGCGGACATCCGCTTGGTATTTACATAACGCATTTTTTCAGGCATTTTCCGGTAATTGATACTTCCGGCGCAAACGTTACGTTTGCGGCCCTTTCACTGGCGGAACGACTGGGCGCCTCTGTCGTCGAACTGTACGGCGCGGATTTTTCATACCCAAAGGGAAAGCTATATACACGCCCGGCCTACCTGTACCCGTACTTTCACAGAAAGCAAAACCGCTTAAAACCGGCTGAAAATTTTGCGGCTTCATTTTTGTACAACGCAAAATCTTTACGGCGTGTTGAAAACGGTTCTTCATGGTACTATGAGACACGGGCGCTCGGTATGTACCGCGAAAAATTTGAACAAAAGGTTTCGTCCACCAATATAGTACTCTACACCGCGCCTGGCGAGGGCACCCCTGTGAAATTTTCCGCCACCGGCAATTGCGGTGGTAATCCTGATTTGATATTTGAGGTAAACAAGCCTGTACAGCTTCTTGCGGCCGGGAAACCCCTGTGCGGGGCAAAAGAATTTTTGGAAACATACCGCAAAAAAGTAAGCGAGCTGCCATTGCCGGAAGATAATATCACGGTATATCAGCGTAAATTGTCAGATATGCAGCATTTAATATTTACTACACTGCTGCCCGCAGCCGCCGCGATAAAATACCGCTGTGCAGGTTTTAGCACAAAAGAATTATTATCCGCCGTAAAAAATTATTGTATGTCGGAAATATCCAATGTAAGCGCTGCCCATTTCCATTAGAGTTGTTTGGAAACTTCAGTTTCCGTCGCATCAAAGGTTCGCTAGCAACCGCTTAAAAACCAATATCCGCTAGTATTGAATCGCCCATCCCACCCTTTTGCCATAGCTCACACAAAAGCCCCAATATTTCCAGGAAACGACTAAAACCATACACTTCGCATCCTTGTATGTTGTTTTTGGACATTTTATGGTAAACTCCAATCACTGATCAAATCCGCCGTAGCGGGACATTAGGTTTCCCCTAAACAGGAAACTGGAAGGAGTACAAATATGGGTAAGCAGGTTTTGTTCTTTTTGCTGGCAGGCGCCGTTCTTCTGGTGGTGGGCTGTTCAAAGGAGGCGCCGCCGGTCCCGGCGGTGGTAACGGAAGAAACTGTCGGCGAGACGCTGACTGCAGTTCCGGTGGCGGGTTACGGCTATTCGTTACGCATTGGCATGTGGCTCTATACCCTTCCTAACGACACAGGGGCCCAGACGGATGTTGTCAAGGCGCTCGAATCGATTCCGATGGGCGAAAAGCTATTTTTAATTGACGCGGAACCGAGGAAAGCGATAAATCCCTATGACGGCAAAGCGTATGATTATTACCGCGTCAGGCGGGATACGGGTAAAGAAGGCCTGGTTTTTGCGAATCAGTTGACGGTGGGTAGTGAGCTGGCCGTTGTGGCCGATGAAAAGGCGAACCTCTACCGCAGTCCCAAAAACGTTGATGCCAGCGATTATGTTCTGTTCCGCAAGACGGTGCTGGGCGTCTTTCCCGAAACCGAAAAAGACGGTTTCATCCGGATAGAAGCCTATGATCCGGTGAATCAGGCATACCGTAGAAATCTGTTTATCAAAACTTCCGCGGTTTCTTACAGTGAGCAGGATGTACAGTCCTCTATCCTGCTGCAAACCGCCGGGGCGCTGGACCCGGAAAAGGAAAAGAACCGCCGCTCGGCCCTGCTCGACTCGGCGCTGTACGATTACCCCCAGTCAATTTTTGCCGACGACATACGGGCCCTCGCCGGAAATGGCGGCGATGTGCCGGTACAGGCTGCGGATATATCGTTCCGGGTGATTAGCGATAACGTGAATGTCCGCGAAAACCCCAACGCCTCATCCCGAGTGATTACGCAGCTTGAAGACGGCGCCAACATTTGGGCCGATGAGGAAACGGTTGACCGCTTTACCATCGACGGTGAAACGGCGCGGTGGTACCACATCACCGAACCGGCGGACGGATGGGTTTTCGGCGCCTGGCTGGAAGATGTCAGCCGATAACAGGATGAATCTGCAGGTGCCCGGGTAAAGTCCGGCGGACTCAACCCCCGAAGGATCGATCCTCCCCCGGACCGCCGGAGGGCGGAAAGGCTCCGCAGGGGCGGGCGGTCCCGGAAACTGCGGCCCAAAGCCGGGTTTCCGGAACTGCCCGATAAGCTTGTTTCTGTCGGACTATAATATAAAACCAAAGATAATATACAGTACCGTCGCCGCCGCTGCGCAGATCAGCGCATAGGGAAGCTGAGTCCTGACATGGGAATACAGATCGGTACCCGCCGACATGGACGAGAGTATCGTCGTATCCGACATAGGAGAGCAGTGATCGCCGAAAATTCCCCCGGAAATTACCGCTCCTATGGTGAGCAGTATGTTGGAATTCATCGATACCGCCATGGGAATGGCAATGGGCATCATAATCGAAAAGGTTCCCCAACTGGTTCCCGTACAGAAAGATATAACCGCCCCGAGGAGAAAAATGATCGCCGGTCCGAAGACGCCGCTTACCCGTCCTTCCACCAGACCGGCAAGGAATTTGCCCGTTCCCAGGGCCGAAATTCCCCGGCCTATGGCGAAGGCAAGGGACAGAAGAATGACCAGAGAAAGCATGCTGCTTACCCCCTTAAAGACATAGGCGCCGAATTCCTTTGCGGTCATAAGCTTCTGAATCCGGTAGTAGATCAGCATACATATCAACGTGATAATGATCGCATAGAGGATCGAAGTAGTCCCGTCTCCCTTCGTAAGATTTCCCTTTCCCGAGATCAAAAGCCCGGCGAAGGTTCCTGCTATGAGGATGGCCAGGGGGATTGCCATGTTACTCTTCTTTTCCTTTCCCTTAACGGCGCGGACATCTCCCGAATCTTCGTCGTTGAGGAGCGGGGTAACTCCGTCATCATAAAGCTTTCCCGTATGCTCAACGCGCAGTTCCGCCTTTTTCATCGCGCCGAAATCTTTACCCGTGATAATGATGACAAAGACGAACACCAGGGTAACGATGCAGTAAAACTGAAAGGGAAGGCTCCGCATAAGAAGGGGCAGAGGATCGCCTGAAATGATACCGGCGGCAATCTGGGATCCGATAAGTCCCATGAGCATAGCTCCCCAGGAATTGAGGGGAATGATTGCATTTACCGGCGCCGAAGTCGAATCGCAAATATAGGAAAGTTTTTCCCGCGACACTTTAAGCTTATCAAAAATGGACCGGGTAACTACTCCGGCAAACATAATGCTTAAAAGACCGTCAACGAAGATGATGAGTCCTATAATGTAGGTAAGCAGCATGGCCGCCCGCTTGTTTTTGATGGCTCTGTTTTTTTCGGTAAGAAAGTTAACGAAACCGTCAACCCCGCCGGAAATGCGTACCAAAAGAACAAAGGCCCCCATAAGAGCGGTGAAGAGGAATATTTTGAGATTGTCGGCGCTTGACCAAACCCCCAGAATGCCGTCGAGGGTTACATGCACCGCCGCGAAGGGATTCCACTTGCTCATAATAAGATGACTGAGGAAGGTTCCTATCAGCAGGGCAAGGGAAATCTTCCGCCATTTGATGGCAATAAACAGAGCCAGCACCGGCGGCAAAACCGAAAGAATTCCGTAGTTCATATTTCTCTCCTTCAAATTGTAGTTTCAAATTATAGTCTGTTCGGACATAATTCCCCGCTTGGGCTTTTACCTCCTTTGGAGCCGATCCCGGGACGGCGGATTTGCAAACTGGCTGAAAAGGGAGCCGAAGCCCCCGCTGTGCAGATAGCAGACACCGCCTTCCGTTTTTCTCCTGCGAATATAATCTTCCATACCGGCAACAACCTTGCCCGAGTACACATGCTCGATAAAG
This sequence comes from Spirochaetaceae bacterium, assembly GCA_031258615.1. Lineage (GTDB taxonomy): Bacteria > Spirochaetota > Spirochaetia > Treponematales > Breznakiellaceae > JAIRMY01. The sequence goes on from JAIRMP010000131.1 coordinate 13,361, forward strand.
ATCCCCTCCCGGCCCGGAAAGGACAGCACCGCCGTTTCGCATTCTGCCGTGTTAATTCCCCAGCCCGCTCCCCGGTAGTCGTCCACGATGTCGCAACGGTCCTCGAGATCGCCGGGGAAGGGAAGTTCCGCGGCAAGCTCCGCTTCACCGATGGTCTTTGCGATATGTTCCCTTAATACTTCCCGGCGGTCTTCAACGCTGATTACACAGATACGAAAAGGCCGTCCCAGCGCCGCGTTGCCGTATATGATTCCCGCGGCCATTCCGCCGTTTCCCCCGGAAACAAAGATAGTGCCGATGCCGAAACCCTGTTCGGAACATTGACGGCAGATCTCGGTAATAGTTTCCGCATAACCAAGGGCTCCTATTCCCGACGTGCCGCCGTTACGGATGACATAGGGTTTACATCCTTTTTCCGTCAGTTCCCCGCGAAGTTTTTCTTCAAAGAAACGACGTTCATCGGCGCTCACGTCTCCAAGAAAAACGGACTCCGCCCCCATAATGCGGTTGAGGAGCAGATTCCCCGCGCAGGGTTCGTTTTCCGCGCAGTTGTGAATCAGAATACAGGGAAGGGAGATCCGGGCGCAGGCTGCGGCGGTCAGCGTACAGAGGTTGGACTGGCCCGGACCGGATACGATAATCCGGTCCGCTCCTCCCTCGACGGCTTCGCCCAGCAGGAACTCAAGGCTCCTGAGCTTGTTTCCGCCGGGGCCCAGTCCTGAAAGATCGTCGCGCTTAATAAAAATACCACCGTACCCAAGGGCCGCCTCAAGGCCGGATAGTCTGTGCAGGGGAGTGGGATAACAGCCAAGCCGGACCCGGGGCAGACGGCTAAGCGCAATAGTCAGGACATCTGCGGCGGGTTTGCGCATAACGGTATGATAGCAGAAAAACCTTGTATTGAGAAGGGCTTGGGGAAAGGCTGTCTCTATGATAGATTTATACGGAAAAATTTCGGCGGAGGGAATAGTATGTTCACCATAAAAAAAGAAGATGACCCCCGGGTGAATCTTGCTCTTATGACGGAAACGGCGGCGGCCATGCTTGAAGGTGAAGAAGATAGTATCGCCGCCCTGGCCAATATTTCGGCGCTCATTAAAGCGTATCTTGAGGATATTAACTGGGCGGGGTTTTATATTCTTAAAGGAAAGGATCTGGTGCTGGGGCCCTTCCAGGGGCTTCCCGCCTGTTCCCGAATTGGCGAAGGCCGGGGGGTGTGCGGCAGGGCCGTACAGGAGGGCAGGCCCGTTATCACCGGCAATGTCCGCGAGTTCCCCGGACATATCGCCTGCGATTCCGCATCGGCCTCGGAGATAGTGATCCCCCTGTTTAAGCAGGGTACCGTGTACGGAGTGCTGGATCTGGATAGCCCCCGTTTGAACCGCTTTTCCGCCCTGGAAGAAGAATACCTGACCCAAACCGGCCGCCTCATAGGAGCCTTTCTTGAACGCGTGGAAGGGCGGGGTTAATGCTTCGTGGGATCGTGAAGAGCTACGGCAGGGCCAAATGAGTATGAGACTTGTTCGGGAATACGGTTGGCTATACCGGAAGTCCCGTCATTTTTACCGCCGGGCCCCTGGCTTGCCGGGTTATGGACTCCGGCCTTCCAAACAGGCAGGGTTTCCGGCCAGCTCATCCGGGAGTCCGTTTGCCCCGGACGGGAGCCCGAAATCTCCGGCAGGCGCCGGGCGCCTTACAAAGACCCGGCGATTCCGGCCCGGATTGAGTGATGGTGTTTCCTCTATTAGGAGATGATATACCAGCCGCTCCGGGGCCGCCTGCGAAACATTCCGCGGATAAGGGGAAAAAGAGCGGCGGTAAAGAAACCCGCCAGGCCTCCGCCTATGCGCCAGCCCTCTCCGGTGCCTCCCGCGGCGGGGATAAGGTAGCCTGCGAAAAAACCCAGCACCGGCGGAAAAATTGCCTCTGAACTCTGGATCAGTACACTGCGGAGCGGGAACACGGCCGTAACGGTCTGTCCCGGTGAGAGCGGTAATCCGTTGCGGTTTTCGGCCTGTACCAGACTTGTCTTTTTACGGCAGTCCCGTTTCATGCAGCCGTAACAGGCTTCGTCTCCGCCCAATTCCAGGGTAACCAGATCATCCTTGATCTCCCGGACCAGGGCTCTTTTGGTAAATACGCCGGTCCCGGAGGCGGCGCCGTTTGTGAAAGAAGCGCCGGTTTCGCGAAAATCACCGTCATCCATGGCTTGCTCCGGCGCTTTCCACCGGGTCCTCCCCCCAGGGTTCGGCTGCGGCCTTGGCGCCCCCGCTTACGGGAATCTTCAACCGCCGTATAGCCGCAGCCTTACCGCCGGGGCCTATGTCCACCACTACCCCCTGGAGTTCGCAGCGATCCCAGGCTTCCCGGGTCCAATCGGGAATCCCCGTAAGGTATTCCTGGATCCTGACTTCCCGGTCGTTGCCCCCTACCGAATCCTGGCTGCCGGTACGGCCGGCATCGCAGATAACCGCGGTTCCCCCGGAAAGTACCCGCTCATCGGCGGTCTGGACCCGGTTATGGGAGCCGATTACCGCGGAACAGCGGCCCTCCGCCATGGCAAAGAGGGTATGTTTTTCGGCGGTAGCTTCGGCGTGAAAATCTATGATGATACAGGGAGTTTCGGCCTTGAGCCGTTCCAGTAGGACCGGCAGCCGGGTAAAGGGGTTTTCCCCATGGAGCCTGCTAAAACCGCTCTGACCTAAAAGAACCGCCACGGCTACTTTGTGATTCCCCCATTTATAAATCCGGGAGCCGAAACCGGGGGCGCCGGGACTCAGGTTTTCCGGCCGGAGGACATAGGGGATATGCTCTAAATTTTCGGTTAGATCCTTTTTATAAAAACAACATTCGCCGGTGGTAAGCGTCTGTACCCCCAGCTTATGGATATAAGCGGCATGGTTCCGGCCCAGGCCGTTCCCGCTAGTAGCGCTGTCGGCACAGGCGATGATAAAATCGGGCTTTTCCCGCAGTTTAAGCTCCCCTATCCCCTTTTTTAGGGAATAGAGCCCAGCTTTACCCACAATTTCAGCGATGTAGAGAAACCTCATGGATGGATCAGGCCCTGTTACAGGGCATTGAGGACAGGATACGTTCAAATTCCGCGGCCGCCCGGTAATCCTGCAGTTTTCGGCAGGTATCCCGGAGGTTACAGAGGGCTTCGTGATAGAGGGGGGCGAGGCTTACCGCTTCCTCGAAGCAATGGCGAGCTTCCTCAAAACTGCCTTCGACAAAGTAGAGTACCCCCAGGTTGTTCCAGGTCTTTGGAGCGCCGTCATCCCGGCAAAGGGCGGAATGATAGCACTCTTCGGCCCGTTCAAAAGCCTCGAGTTCGTAGTAGATAAGCCCCATGGATACCCAGGCGTCGGCCAGGCTGTCGTTGATATAAACCGCCCTTTGGAAGCTGGAAAGGGCCTGTTCATAATCACCGGTCCGCTGCTGGGCTATACCCAGATTAAGCCAAAGAAGGGGATTTTCGGGCTCTATAATTAAAGCCTTCTGGAAAAGGGGGATGGCTTCGTTCGGCCTGTTTGCTTCTGTTAAAGCAATACCCGAATCGTTCAAAAATGACGCTGTTTCCATAAACTCCCTTCATAAAAAAGTATACCTCATTATAGTTTCAAGTACTAGGGTTTTTTAAAATTATATTGTTCTTGTACTCACATTATGAAAGAAACACTATATCATGACGGGCGTTCTATCGGGCCCTGCGTTCCCGCATCGTCCGCCTTTCACCAGCGTTCCGGCGTATTTTAGGGGAAAGAATGCCGGCCTCTTTGAGAATACCGCACAAATTGGTATAGTTGATTTTTATCCGCTCCTGTTCCTCTATTAACGACAGGATCATGCGATTGTTTGACAGCGGGAAATTTCCCGTGTATCATTATTCCGTCGTTACAGGTATCCTGGTACTTAAAAAATTCGTTAAGGAGAAAGATCTGGCGGCCAGGACTGCCGGATTCAGGAAAGCTATGGGTTTTATAGAGTTTTTTATCAACATTCTCTCGACTCCGGCTGTCCTTGTCGGCCTGTTTGCCATGATCGGGCTTATACTGCAGGCAAAACCGGTGGAGGAAATTATCAAGGGAACCTTCAAGACCATTGTGGGTTTTCTGGTTCTCTCCGCCGGTGCGGGATATTTGACCGGGGGAAACGGACCGCTTACCAACTTTGGGGTACTCTTTAACGCTACCTTTAGTGTAACCGGCAGTACCCCCAATAACGAAGCGGTAGTAGCCATTGCCCTGGGTAAGGTAGCTTCCACTACTGCCTATATTATGATAGTTGGTATGATCGCCAACATCGTCCTTGCCCGGCTTTCCAGGATGAAGTACATCTTCCTCACCGGGCATCATACCCTGTATATGGGCTGTCTGCTCGCGGTGGTCCTGAACGTGGCGGGTCTCTCCCAATGGCAGACGGTTGTCGCCGGCGGTCTTGTGTTGGGTCTCGTGATGGTCCTTGCCCCCGCCCTGGCGGCGCCCACGATGAAAAAGATAACCGGCGGCGAAGAGGTGGTCCTGGGCCACTTCGGCACCTTTGGCTACTGGATTTCGGCCCAGGTGGGAAAGCTATTTAAGGGAAAAGGGGACAAGCCCAAATCTACCGAGGAGATCAACTTCCCCCAGCGCCTTGCCTTCCTAAGGGATACCACGGTGGCAATCGCTATTACCATGGTATTTTTCTTCCTGGTGATCAGTATCGTCGGCGCAGTCAAAGGTGTATTCTCCGAAGGTGGAGAACTGTACGGTATTCTGGCCGGCGAGGGGGGCCTCAGGGCTTCCTGGATAGTATGGGCCATCGTTCAGGGCCTTGCGTTTGCCGCCGGGGTATTTGTTATTCTTGCGGGAATCAGGCTCATTATTGGTGAAATAGTACCGGCCTTCAGGGGTATCGGAGAAAAGCTTGTTCCCCAGGCCAAACCGGCGCTGGATTGTCCCATTACTTTCCCCTATGCTCCCAATGCGGTGCTCATCGGCTTCCTGTCCTCCTTCGTGGGCGGTATCGTGGGATTGGGGCTTATCTTCGCCATCAACGGCGGTATCGGCGGAGCGGCGCTGGCTATCATACTCCCCGGGGTTATTCCTCATTTCTTCTGCGGGGCTACCGCGGGGGTGTTCGGGAATGCTACCGGTGGAACTAAGGGCTGTGTATTCGGCGCTTTTATTCAGGGTATCGTGATAACCTTCCTTCCGGCCTTCCTGTATCTGGTACTGGGCCAGATCGTTGGTCAGGGAACCACCTTCGGCGATGCGGACTTTGCCATTGTGGGCCTCGTACTCGGCGGAATCTCGTTGAAAGTTAAAACCTGGGGGCTGTTTGTTATCTGCATCGTTCTTTATCTGCTTCCCATTGTGCTTGCTCCCCTTGCCAAGAGTAAAAAAGCGTAGGGGCGTGTCCCCATGACGGCAGGATCCGCGTCGCTCTGGAGCGGCCGGATCCTACCGTCCAATCAGGAGGGTTTATGGCTATTAAAAGTGTGGTATGCTGCTGCGGAATGGGTTTGGGTACAAGCCTTTTGGCGAAGATGAATGTGGAGAAGACCCTCAAACAGCTGGGCGTTTCCGGTGTTTCGGTGGAACATTCCTCAATTTCAGACGCCCTGGTTAATAAGTTTGACCTCTATGTGGTCAGTAAGGATCTGGCAAAAGAGGTCGCTTCTCTTTCAAACGTGATAATATTGGAAAATATTATGAATGGAAAGGAACTGGAGACCAAACTCCGTCAGGTCTTCAATGTATAACGCGGTCGTTTAACCGGCCGGTCCGGTGTCGTAGCAGCGGCCTTTATTAGGGTGCGGTCCTTTTTGGTTTAATACTCCTGCTACGGAACTGGGAATGTTACGGTGCAGACTGTGTCAAAAATTATAGAAAAGCCTCATCAAAGAAGTACAACAAACTATTGAAGGGGTAAGTGATATGGAATTTATTATACCGTCTGGTTTAATACCAAATTTTAAAAAGCGTTGCATTATTTGAGCTGCGGCAAGCCGTGGGGTATTAAACCAGACTCTCAAATAAAAAAAATGACCGTAACCAGAAAAACAATATGACATAAAAAATGGCTCTTCAATAGGATGTGTGGCAGGACGGTACTGTCAAGTATCTTGCGGGAACAGAATGAGTACTGTACATTGAAGAAACCCATATGAACCGCCGTATACCTTTCCTGTTCAAAACCAATCCGGCCTTTTCCGCGGCGGCCCTGATCCTGGTCTTCTGCGCCGCCTGCGGCCCTTCGCGGCGGGGGCCGGAGGCAGAACCGGCCGCGGCCCCGGAGCAGCCGTCCCCGACCCAAACCGCGGCTCCGGACGCCCCCCCGCCGGAACCGGCTCCGGCGGAAGGGCCCGCCGGTGAGCCCCCGTTCCCCTACACCTTTTTGCTCAAGCCGGGCCCCCCGGAGATGAAAATTTTTCTCAACGACCGGGAACTGGAAGGGGCCGTAGCGGAAACGGGGCTCCGGCGCTTTACGCTGGAAGGGCCGGGGCTCCTCAGGCTGGAGGCCCCGGGTTATAGGGGTAAAAGCTTCCGGACCAGCGAAGTCCCCGGCCTGCTACGGGACGGCCGGTTCCAGGTAAAGCTCGAAACGGAAGGGGGAGGGCTGGTGTACCTCCGGGAAGTCCCCACGGGGCGGCAGCCCAAAAGTGCGTATTTTTCCCCCGAAGGGGACCGGCTCTTCGTGCCCCTCCTGGGCCAGCGCGGCGTCGACGTGTTTCGTCTTGTTGAAAACGCCGATTCCGGTTCAGCGCCGCCGGCCCTGAGTTTTGAAAAACGCCTGGCCGTTCCCGGCAGTACCGCCAGCGGCTTTGTGGAGGCCCTCTGCGACGGGGAGCGCCGGGAACTCTGGGTCTCCAACATGGAAGAAAACCGGGCGCATATCTTTGACCTTGATACCCTTGAGTACAAGAAGGACAAGGAAGAAACGGCGGCCATGGCTGCCTTGAATCGTCTCGATGTTGACATGCTGAATGAAGTCCTGGCCATCTTCACGCGTTTCGTGAAATCTGTGGAAGGAAACTCTGTCTCATATTTTGACAGATTCCCAATGTTACAGCAGTTGATGGCCGATCTAGGATCTCTCGGTGCGAACAAACATTCAGAAACCCTCGTGAAGGCTGCATCAGAGCGCTTTTCTCCAACAGCGGATTTGAGCATAATATTCACATGTTTTCTGGTGACACCAGATGGGCAAAGATATTACAGCGACGTGCTGCGACCAGGAACGTTCGTCACGGGCATGGAAGCATCAAAATGCTGCATTGCTTGGCGTTTTCCTGCGACGTTGCCCAGATGATCAATCTCTTCCAGAACTACCTAGAACGACTGCGGAAGTTCGGGTTAGTGATGGACTTATGTGCAAACTACCCTCGATCCGTTTCCATTGCCGGCGGGCAACTTGACACTCGTCCATTTGTTGATCTTGTGAAGGAAATAGAAGCTTTCCCCGCAACAAAGTGCGCTGTGAAAGGCTCTTTTGTCAAATGCACAATTGAGTGGGCGACTTCCGGCACCAGAAACGTGATTCCATGATTGTCGATCTTTTGATGATCAAAACAGGAATCATATGGCCCAACAGTACGCACATTAAGGAATGCGCCAACATTCTCATAAGGGCCAATGAAGTGCAATCAGACGCAGGACCATACTAACAGAATATCTAATACCGAGACAGCTGGAGAAGGCGTCTCAGTCCAGTCACCACCAATCACCGTTGATACACAGTGATGCGAGCAACCATAATGATCCTCATAATCAATCACTAGTTTTATTCAATTTATTCGTTATGTTGACACAAGATGAGAGTTCA
>JAIRMP010000174.1 GCA_031258615.1 Spirochaetaceae bacterium
GTTGTTTGGAAACTTCAGTTTCCGCGCCCACTTCCATTAAAAAACGCAGTTTTGTAAGGCTGAAAGCCTGAAAAACTGCAAGACTGTGAGACAACCAACCGGGTTGTCGAACAAGTCTAATTTCCATGACCAGCCTGTTATCCGGCAGCGGTCAGTTTCTTTTATCAATTTTACGTGATATGATTCTCCCGGCAGTTTGAATAGCCTGGACTATAACTATGATCAGAATAACGGTAAACAGCATGATTGACGGCTGATACCGGTAGTATCCGTATTTAATCGCAAAATCGCCGATACCGCCCCCGCCGACAAGACCGGCTACCGTTGAATATGAAAAAAAACTGACGCTTACCATCGTTGCGCTGTTTACAAGGCCGGAACGCGCTTCTTTATAAAGGACTTTCCATATTATCTGCGGGGTATTAGCGCCGGAGGATTCCGCCATTTCAATAACGCCGCGGGGAACTTCCAGCAGAGTCTGCTCTGTAAGCCGCGCAAAGTCTGGGGTGGCGCTCACGGAAAGCGGCACGATAACCGCCGCCGTTCCGATTGACGAACCTACAATAAGGCGGGTTAAAGGAATCATCGCAACCAGCAGTATCAGGAATGGAAATGAACGAACAACATTGACAATAATATCAAGAACAAGGTATACCTTTGGTTTCTCCATAATGGAGCCGGGACGGATAAGGTAAAGGTATGTTCCCAACGGGATACCAAGCAGGGCCGCGATGGTAAGGGTAAAAAACATCATTAAAAATGTCTGGCCCAGCGCGGTTCCTATTTGTGGAAGCAGTTCAATAATTCTTTGCATTTCTGTTAAATACCTTCGCCGCCGCCGAACAGGAAACGCCCAATTTTTGACTGCGGTGTATAAGCGGTGTTTTCGGCCATATTCAGCGTTTCAACCAAAAAGCCATTCTCCAGTACCCCGACACGATCGCATACCGTGCGGGCTATCTCCATTTCATGCGTTACCAGTACGATCGTGATTCCAAGCTCACTGTTGATCTTTTTCAGGTAATTCAAAATAATCCCCGTTGTTTGGGGATCAAGCGCTGATGTAACCTCATCACACAAAAGAATTTCAGGCTCCGTTATGATCGCGCGGGCAATCGCGACACGTTGTTTTTGCCCGCCGCTCAATTTTGCCGGGTAATCGCTGGTTTTTTTCTGTAAATCAACGATTTCAAGGCTTTTTTTGACACGTTTTTCTATTTCTGCCCTTTTTATATGCATAATTTCCAGCGGGAAAGCGACATTTTTGTACACGGTGCTGTTTAAGAGCAGGTTGTAGTGCTGAAAAATCATGCCCACCCTTTCCCTTCGCCGCAAAAGTTCTTTTCTGGACAGGCGTGTAATATCCTCGTTATCGATAAAAACACTCCCGCTGTCCGGGCGTTCCAGCAGGTTGATGCATCTTAACAGGGTAGATTTCCCGGCGCCTGAAAACCCGATAAATCCAAAAACGGCGCCTTTTTGGATGTGTATGTTTATCGAATCGAGCGCCCGTAACGGGCCGTTGGCCGTTTGGTAGGTTTTCGTTATTTTTTCAAGCCGTATCATTTGACTACCCTGGAATCTTACTTTAATCCTAGTATTTATATGTTTATTATAGGTATATGTGGTAAGGTGTCAAGTATCCTGTCATTAACCCCGCAATGGCGGCTTTCCATTCGTCATTGCGAGTACCCGCAGGGTATGAAGCAATCGTGGCAAGCCGTAGGCTTGCCATAGGAGTTTGAGCGGCAAGCCGCGAAGCGGCTTGCCGTTGTGAGGTTGTGCCAGTGGCACAACCCACATACGGGTCGAGGATAGGAGTTTGCGTAGCAAACTTCTACTTCCGAAGACATATTTAAATGGGCGAGGGGCATGAAAGGACGGGGTCGATAACTCTTTCCAGAGCTGTTGAAATGAGGGTTTCGCGGCCTTCGTAGACCGATCTATCAATGAAAATACGGACTATGCGGAGGGTTTTGACGCATGAATCCATCATTTTACCGGCAAAAAAACTTGTACTTTCGTTGAACGTACAGTTTTTTTCCCGTATAAACAGGTCTGTTTCAAACGAAAAAGACTCCGGTACATCAATGATAAGCTCGTTTTCGTCTACCGCTACGCCCGATTCGGAAGACAGCGCGGAGGCAAGCTGGTTTTCGTAAAAAGGGCGCGTCATTATGCCGTTAAGGGCGGTACACGGCCTGGAATCGAACGGGAATTCGGCGGCAAGTGAAAAAAACTGCCCGTTACAGGCGCGCAGCCCAATCTCAAACTGCCTGTGCCCTTCGCCGGCCATGCGCGACATCAGGCTGAAAAGGCCCGCGTCGCTCAGATCGTACAGGTCGTGCGGCTTCAGACAGCCTTCGATAAGGCCGGCGAGCAGCGGTTTTTTGACCATGGCCGTCGCGCATCTTACAGAATGATGCCAGTAAACGGAGCGGTACATCATGTACTTTGAGAAAAGTATCGCTTCCACGCTTGGAATACCGCGCCGGTCAATGTCCACCCCTCTTTCTTTGTGGGGGTACAACATAGACAAGATAAAATCTATGTCCTGAGCGCCGTAAGGGACCCCGCAATAGCGGGCGTCACGGTTCAAATAGTCAAGTTTATCGGGATCCAGGCAGCCGGAGAGCAATTTTCTGTAAAAAAGAATTTCGGCATCGCCTTTTGCGTCTATGCCGCAGTCCACTATGGCCGCGCAGACAGCAGGGTCGCCGCCTGCGCCCAGTATCAGTGAAGACACCTCAGGCGAAAGTATCAGGCGTCCCGATAACTCCTCGTGGGACAAGAGCGGCAGTTCTTTAAGGGAATGGGCGTACGGAAAATGCCCGGCGTCATGCAGCAGAGCCGCGCAAAGCGCTGAACGTATACCGCTAAACGAAAGCCACCCTGACGCGCCTCTGTCGCACAGCACGGACAGGAGCCGCCGTGCCAGGTGGTACACGCCTATTGAATGAGCCGCCCTGGTATGCGTCGCGCCCGGGTAACAAAAACTTACCGGACCAAGCTGCGCTATGCGGTGCAGCCGCACAAACGCGGCCGTACGGGTGATTTTTTCCAGTTCGGGCGTCAGGTAGATATGTCCCCAAAGCGCGTCCCGTACAGGCTCGGTAAAACGATCGTGCAGGGCGGAGTCAATGCTGTTTTTCAAAATATGCGCCTTCCGTTACTTTTTATGAATTTTGAACGATGCGAGAGTTGTTTTTCCGCCCACAAAAAGATTATCGTTTTTTCTGGCCAAAAATACATCGCCGCTGTTGAACGGAGCTTCAATAATAATTGTATCGGGAAATCTCAGCCCTATCAATTTTTTTTGGAATTCACCCTGTGATGTTATGAAAAAAACCATTCCATCCTTGCCGGTGTCCCCAAGCGATGCAATCTCGCCATCCAACGGCGCCTTGTAACTTTTGCGTAATTTTACGTCGTATACGCCGATCGCGTTTTTTCTTTCAAAAACTATTTTGTTATCATAGTCGGCAAACATAACGTAGACATTCCGCCTTAAACCTTCCCCCAGAAATTCATGGAAGGTTATACGCCATGACGCGCCGAATTGTTCAAGCAGAACAAAACGCTGTTCGTCCAGCCCCGAAACAAGGGCTATCTTCCTGCCGTCCGCCGACAGGGCGCAGCCGAATATGGCCGATACACGTGAACCCGATGGTTCGGAAAAATAGACGCGCCGTCCGGCATTGTCTATCAATTCTATAGCGCCGTCCAAAGTTCCCACCAAAAGAAACCCGGCGGCCGCGTCAACGCAGGTTACCGGAGACGCGAAATCATACGTCCACACGATTTTTCCGGCGCCGTTTTCAGATAACGGACGGTTTCTGTCCAGCAGGGAAATTGAATTTTGCTCGCTGCTGATAATAAAACTTCTTGAATCCAGAAAAAACGGGTAGCCATTCCCGCCTTCAATGCTAAAAACAGTTTCGTTAAAAGGATCCTTTATCGGTATATCGCTGTCCTGCGCGCCGTACTCCGCCCAAAAAAAATCGGACAGTGAAACATAAGATTTTTTTATTTTCCGTACGCTGAACTGTCCATCCTCCGAGACATATCCAAAATAGCCGCCTAACTCAAACGGAACGAGCTGTCCATCCACATTTTTCTCATAGGCTGTTTCAAGCGACTTGATCCAGTTCAGAGACAGCGCCGTTTCTTCCGGTACGGGAGCCGCCGCAATAAATACATACAGCAGCAACGCAAAAACCGCCGCGATTATCACATACTTTTTGTTAAATCTGAACCGGACCATCTCTTTCACTCTAGCGGATTCACAGGCAATTGTTAATACACGCGCCTATAACCCTGCCGGCGCCGGATAGATCACGGCTTATTTCGATTCCGTCAAAACCTGCCGGTACAAGCAGCGCGGCGATACTATCCATCTGATCAGGAGCGGCCTCAATAAATATATGCCCTCCATGCGGCAGATACCCTTTTGCGCCGCTTACGATACGCCTTACTATTTCCAACCCGTCCCTGCCGCCGTCAAGCGCTATGGCAGGTTCTTTTTGCACCTCCGCCTGCAATGTTTTTATAAGCTCATGTGGGATGTAAGGCGGATTCGATACGATTATATCGAATCGCCCGGTAATGTTTTCAAAGATGTCGCTCTGTATGAAGCGTACATCGTTCTGTAATTTATGTTTTTCAGCGTTCCTTTGAGCGACGGCAAGAGCCGCCTCCGATATATCGGAGGCGTACATTTTTATGAACGGCCTTTCATGCTTTAACGAAAGCGCGACCGCGCCGCTGCCGGTACACATATCAAGCACTCGAATATCGTCTTTTGTTTCTTTAAGTTTGTCTATGCGGCGCAGGGCCGCCTCGACGAGTGTTTCCGTTTCGGGACGCGGGACAAGCACGTTTTTGTCAACATAAAATTCAAGAAAGCGGAATTCCCTGCTGTTTGTGATATAGGCTGTACATTCATGGTCAGCGCGGCGTTCAAGCAGTTCACTATACCTTTTGTAATCGCGGGTTTTTATCCGCGTATCCGGTCCAATCAAAAGTTCCGTTCTGTCCGTGCCCAAAACATTGGCGAGCAGCAGGGCCGCGTCAAGTCTGTAATTTTCAATGCCGGCATTCCGCAAAAAAACGGCGGCTTCGTCCAGGGCGCCGCGCAGCGTCATCTCTTGCTATTCTCTTTTTATATTCGCGCCCAGCAGCGACAGCCTTTCCACAAGACATTCATAGCCGCGTTCAATCTGATAGACATTGCTGATCACGCTTTTGCCCTCGGCGCAGAGGGCCGCGATAACCATCGCCATACCGGCCCTGACATCGGGGCTGCGCAGTTCCGCCCCGTGAAGGCGCGCGGGCCCGGAAACTACGGCGCGGTGCGGGTCGCACAGCACTATGCGTCCGCCCATCCCTATCAGCATATCGACAAAAAACATCCGCGACTCGAACATCTTTTCGTGAATAAGCACGGCGCCTTCAACCTGAGTAGCGACAACGGTGGCGATGCTTGTCAGATCGGGCGGGAAGCCGGGCCAGGGGGCGTCGTCAATCTTGGGTATCATGCCGCCCAAATCGTGATTCACCTTTAGCGGCAGGTATTGCGGCACGCACAGGGTCTTCCCCTCATGCTCCCAGGTTATCCCCAGCTTGCCGAACGCGACCCTGGCAGGGCGCATATCTTCCGGCAGCACGCCCTCTATGCGGAGGCCGCTGCGCGTGGCGGCGGCGAGCCCGATAAAGGAGCCTGCTTCCATGTAATCCGCGCCTATCGTGTAATCGCAGCCAGCCAGCCGGTTGCGTCCGTGTATCACGAGCCGGTTTGATCCCGTCCCCTCTATGCTTGCGCCCATCGCGGTAAGCATTTTGCAGAGGTCTTGAACGTGCGGTTCGCTGGCCGCGTTGCTCAGCACCGTGTCGCCTTCCGCCAGAACCGCCGCCATCACCGCGTTTTCTGTCGCGGTAACGGAAGCCTCGTCCAAGAAAACATCGGCGCCGCGCAGTTTTCCGGCGGTAAAAACAAAGCTGTCCCGCATATCAACCTGCGCCCCAAGCTCCGTAAGCGCGAGAAAATGGGTGTCAAGCCTGCGCCGGCCTATCACATCCCCGCCCGGCGGCGGCATCACGGCCCGGCCCGCCCGCGCCAGGAGCGGCCCGGCAAACAGGATGGAGGCCCGTATCTTTTCGGCGGCCTCCTCCGGCACGGTACAGCTTTTTATGTCCGCCGAAAGCCGCCACGTGCGGCCCCCCAGCGGGTCAGCCGTCCCGCCCAGCGCGCGGAACACCTCGAACATCACGCGCACATCTTCAATTTCAGGGATATTGCGCAGAATTACCGCCTCATCCGTCAGCAGCGCCGCCGCGATGCAGGGCAGCGCGGCGTTTTTGTTCCCGCTCGCCTTTATCGTTCCGTTCAGCGGCGTCCCGCCTTCGATCGTGTACTGATTCATGGATTGAGTGTACAGTAAAAGTCAGTTGCAGGCCAGCCTGCGCATTGCGCCATAATTTTTCTAAGTGAAAAGAGGGGTGCGCTGTTAAAGAACCTAAGGGAAATACACTCGGAGTTTAAGCTGACCGCCCAAGCGCAGCGGCCTCCCGATCAGGCTTGGATCGGACGTTTGATCCGCTTGTGGGCGCGTGGCAATCGCTACGCTTTTGCCATGTTGCTGGGCGGTGCGCCGAAAGGAACCTGGAATTACGCCCCCTCTTAAAG
>JAIRMP010000177.1 GCA_031258615.1 Spirochaetaceae bacterium
TGACCGCCTCGACAAAGCGGCGCGTATGGGCGCTTATGTTGACGCGATATACAACGCGAATTTTAAGATAATGGAGGAAGTATCAAAAATGAGTGATATGGCAGCGACTTTGAACAAAACGCTTGAAAATGCCGGTTATGTAACACGAAAGATGATACTGGCAGAAGAAAAAAAAGCTAGAGAAATAACCCAAAACCTCATATCCATGGGTTTTGACATGAAAGAAACGGCAGAGATAACCGGCCTGGACATTGAGAAAGTCAGGGCGCTTTCAGAACCGTGAGTATTCCTCACTGCCCATCCTTCCGGCGCGCCCGCGCCCCGCGGGTGGGTGTGTGCCGCCGGCACACACCACACAACGGCAAGCCCCCGTCGTCATTGCAAGCGCCTGTAGGCACGAAGCAATCCATGCGAGGAGGCTCGATAAGCAGAGCGGAGTTTGCGGGTCGAGTGCCTTTGAATTTAGACTGTGCGCTTGCGGCGCAAACTTCGGAGACAAGCGCACTTTGCGGGCAGTATCTGCGGGGATGTCCGGCAAGACGCCGTCCGGGTCTGCCGTAGGGCAGGCTTTGTGAGTGTCTTTGTCCTAAAAAAAGTAAAATTGTTGTTGTTCAGCCGTCCGTCTTGCCTTTAAGGCGCGATTCCGGCATACTAGAATTAGTGAACCTCCCTGCCTTACCGCACAGTGTCTTTAGCGCCGCGTTAGTTTCAGGCGGGGTTTGATCGTCCAAGAAAATTTATCAAATGCGGCGGTCTGCGCGGCAGTTCCCGCTGCTAACAAGGAAATTATGGCTGAACAAAGTGTAGTACCCATAGAGCAGATGCTGCCCCTAAAGTTGCCGATTGTGGCGCTTTCGGGGCGCCCGATTTTTCCGGGCATTTTTACTCCCATAATGATTGGGAATCCGATCGATGTGAAGATTGTTGATGAGACGGCTTCCCGCGACGGTCATATAGGGCTCGTGCTTTTGGAGCACGATGCCGATACGCCGGATATAGGCGACCTTTACAAGGTGGGGACGGTCGCCAAGATCGTCAAAAAAATCAACCTGCCTGACGGCGGTCTGAATATATTCATATCCACTATCAAGCGTTTCGTCATCAAAAAGGCGATCAGTTCCGCCAACCCGATCATCGCGGCGGTCAGCTATATTGAGGATGAGGAGGACGACACTAGCGAGGTGAAGGCGCTGACCCGCGCCCTTATCAGCGAGATGAAGCAGATATCGGAGAACAACCCGCTGTTCTCCGAGGAGATGCGCCTCAACATGGTGAACATAGACCACCCGGGGAAGATTGCCGACTTCATCACGAGCATCCTTAACATAGACAAAACCGAACAGCAAAAGGTGCTGGAGGTGTTCAATGTCCGTAAAAGGATGGAACTGGTGCTGGTTTTCATCAAAAAGGAACAGGAGCTCCTGCGGATTCAGAAGCGGATTCAGCGCGAGATCAACGACAAAATCGAAAAGTCACAGCGTGAATACTTCCTGAAAGAGGAATTGAAGGTAATCAGGACCGAATTGGGGCAGGCGGCGGACGCCAAAAGCTCAGAGTACAAACGAATCAAGGATAAAATCGATTCTTTCAAGTTTGAAGGCGAGATAAAGGAGGCTGTTGAGGAAGAATTGGAGAAATTCAGCCTTATGGAGCCGAATTCCGCCGAATTCATCGTTACCAGGAACTACCTCGACTGGATTATCGAACTGCCCTGGCTCGATCCTCAGCCTGAAACCTTCGAACTGGCCAAGGCGTCCGCGATTCTGGAGGCCGACCACTACGGCCTGAAGGACGTGAAGACCCGTATCACGGAGTACCTTGCGGTGCGGAAACTGAGACGGGACAACAAAGGTTCTATCGTCTGCCTTGTCGGGCCGCCCGGCGTCGGCAAAACCTCGGTGGGGCGCTCGATCTCCCACGCGCTGGGCAAACAGTTCTTCCGTTTTTCCGTAGGCGGCATGAGGGACGAGGCGGAGATCAAGGGACACCGCCGGACCTACATAGGCTCAATGCCGGGAAAAATAATCCAGGGGCTCAAAATATGCAAGGTGAAGGACCCCGTCTTCATGATCGACGAGATAGACAAGATGGGCAGCAGCTTTCAGGGCGACCCGTCCAGCGCGCTGCTGGAGGTGCTTGACCCGGAGCAGAACATCAGTTTCCGCGACCACTACCTGGACCTGCCGTTCGATATATCGCGCATATTCTTCATCGTTACAGCAAACACGCTGGACACTATACCGGCGCCGCTGATCGACCGTATGGAGGTGATAGAGCTGCCTGGTTATATAGACACCGAAAAACTTGAAATAGCGAAGCGCTACCTGCTGCCAAAGAGTCTTGAAAAGAACGGCCTTAAAAAGAACAGGGTCAAGTATACAAAAGAATCGCTGCTGCACATCGCCAACGGGTATGCCCGCGAGGCCGGTGTGCGTAATTTTGAAAAGAACATGGACAAGATTCACCGCAAGCTGGCAAAGCAGATCGTCGAGGCGGAGGAAAGCGGGGACGAAAGTAAGGCCGTGCCCGCCCAGTTCGCTATCGACAAGAAAACGATAGAAAAACATCTGGGGAAGCCGATTTTCCCGGAGGGCGTGTACAAGAAGGCTGACCGGCCCGGTATGTCGCTGGGGCTTGCCTGGACGAGCATGGGCGGAGATACGCTGATAATTGAGGCGACATCCATGCCGGGCAAGGAAGGGTTTACGCTGACCGGCAAGATGGGCGATATAATGAAAGAGTCGGCCACAATAGCGATGACCTTTGCCCGCAAGCTGGGCGTGGAAAGGTACGGTCTTGAATCTGAATGGTTTGAAAAAAACCATATTCACCTGCATATTCCCGAAGGCGCGACTCCAAAGGACGGCCCTTCCGCCGGAATCACGATGGCGACCGCCCTGCTCTCCATGATGCGCAACAAAACCATTGCACCAAACCTCGCGATGACGGGGGAACTGAGTCTCACCGGCCAGGTTTTGCCCATAGGCGGCCTCAAAGAGAAAACCGTCGCCGCCCAGCGCAACAGGGCCAAACATATCATCATACCAAAGCAGAATATGCGCGACCTTGACGACATACCGGACCTTGTGAAGAAGGGTATTGAGTTCCACCCGGTAGAGTGTTTTGAGGATGTGTTGTCGCTGGCCCTGCCCGGCTGATTCAACGCGCGGTAAGCCGGCGGACTTTCGCTATTGGCGTATAGGAGAAAATCGTGGCCTGCACGGCAGAGCCGGGGCAGGCCATGGACAAAAAAAACGGCTGCCCAAAACAACGTTTTGGGCAGCCGTAGGAGGATTGCTACGGCAACGTAGCAACAATTACATAATACATATAAACGAATAATTTGTCAATAGGCATAGAAAACCTTGACTTTGGTTTTGGCGACCGGAGTATTTTTAAAAACTTTTCACTTGATTTGGATGATGTCGATCCTGTCGTGATACTGGGGCCATCAGGCTGCGGCAAAACGACGCTGTTAAGGCTGGTTGCCGGGCTGCTGCGACCGGAGGCCGGACGTATCCTGATAGAAAATGCCCCCGCCTCCGGCGGCGCGGCATCATTCGTGTTTCAGGAAGCGCGCCTCCTTCTCTACCTGAACGCGCTGCAAAATGTGATGCTGCCGATCGTAAAGCCGCTTGGCCGGGCGGCGGCTGAGGAGAGGGCGCGGTTTTTCCTGCGGGAGAGCGCGATTGACCGGTACGCCGGCTCTTACCCTGATCAACTGTCAGGCGGGGAGCGGCAGCGTGTTTCGATAGCGCGAGCCTGGGCGTACCCCGCCCCCATCATCCTGATGGACGAGCCGTTCCAGTCCCTCGATATTCCGCTCCGTATTCAGTTGATGGATTCGGTGCGGAAGTTAAAGCGCGCCGAGGACCGTTTTGTGATCGCGGTGACTCACGATCCCCGCGAAGCGGTATACCTGGGCAGGCGTATAATTGTCTTAGGTCCCGGCGCGGACGGTTCAGCCGTAATACTCCTTGATGAAAAATTTGAGGCGGAAAACCCGCGAGCTTTCGTATCGGAAGCGGCGCTCCTGCTGGAACAAAAATTATGCGCCGGTTTGTACCCGTCAACAATTAACAATGAGAAATGAGCATTATATTCAATTATCTATTCTGCATCACATACCCCCCCCCCCCCCCTTCCATTATACAAAAACAAAGCCGTAATATCGTATAATAATGCATTATTTGTTATGTGTATGCATATATATGCATAATATATATGCATAATTACAGGGAATAATTTGTTTGACGATAAAGACTCTTTATACTTATTATATATCTGTATACATGTTGGTTTGACAATTGTCTTTAAGGAGATATTATGCAAAACGTTAAAGTTATAATTTGGGGACTTGGCGCGATGGGTTCCGGTATTGCGGAAATGCTGCTGGAAAAAAAGGGCGTCGATATTGTAGGCGTTGCGGGAAGGCCGGGCAAAACCGGTAAAAGTATGTACGATTTTCTATCTGTAAAACGGGGCGAAAGGCCGGATCTGATAATAGGCTCACCGGAAGATGTTATAAAAGAAAAAGCGGCGGATGTGGTGATGTTATGCACCGATTCGTTTACCGCCAAGGCTTTTGACAGGATAAAATTTATTTTGGAAAGAAAAATCAACTGCATCACCAGCGCCGAGGAGATGGCTTACCCAAAAGCGCGGGAACCGGAACTGACCAAAAAGCTGGACGAAATCGCGAAGGCTAACGGCGTGTCCGTACTCGGTACGGGGATAAATCCCGGTCTTATCATGGATCTGCTCGTGATCCTGATGACCGGCTGCTGCAAGAGCGTTGACCACATCGTCTCGCGGCGCGTGAACAGCCTCTCGCCGTTCGGCCCCGCCGTGATGGAGGAACAGGGCATAGGCATCACGCCGGAAGAGTTCCGTAACGGCGTCAAGACGGGCAAGCTCTCAGGACACGTTGGGTTCGCCGAGTCTGCCGGCATGATTTCGGACGCGCTCGGCTGGAAGCTGAGCGGCTTCGAGCAGTCGATGGAGCCTATCATCACGGAAGTTGACCGCAAGTCGCCTCACGGTTTTGCCAAAGCTGGAAACGTTGCCGGCTGCGCGATGAAGGGGCGGGGCTATGTTGACGGCAAACTCACGATAGAGATGGACCACCCGCAGCAGATTGAACCGGAACTGGCCGGCGTTAAAACGGGCGATTACGTGATGATTCAGGGGATGCCCAACATCAACATGGTCAATTCGCCTGAAGTTCCCGGAGGCATAGGCACGATAGCGATGCTGGTCAACATGATACCGCACGTCATAAACGCCCGCCCCGGACTGCAAACCATGCTCACCCTCCCCGTCCCGCATGCAATCATGGGCGATATGCGGGATATGGTGCACGATGAGGCAAAAATAGTTCAGTAATTAAACAGAGGTTAAAAATGGTAAAAAAAAATACATGGGTTTTGATACACAGAATCATTCTCAATCCCGAAGATCGCGCTCCGCAGGTTCCGGACGACACGAAACGGGCGCCGCTTGAGATGTGGGTAAAGGGCCGCCTGCTTGAAGACGCGGAGATAGGCGGCGCGGCGCGTATCACGACGCGGACGGGGCGGACGGAAGAAGGGACGCTGCTCGAAGAAAATCCAACGTACCGTCACGGGTTCGGCGATTTTGTGCCGGAGCTGCTTGACATCAGCGAACAGGTACGCCGCATCGTGTTTGAAGGAGCAACGGAATGAACGATAAAAACAACGATTACGCTTCGGTTATGGCCCGTAGGGGTGAGATCATGAAAAAGTCCGTCGGGATAGACTACGGCGCGTTTGAGAGCGGACGCATCGCGTTTGATTACGAGCGGATGATGCGCGAGACGGGCTACACGCTGGATGAGATACGCAAGATCCAGCAAAACGTTCATGTGGGGAATACGCCGCTCCTGGAACTGCGGAATCTGACCGCGCTGGCCCGTAAGTGCGCCAAGAGACAGGGACGCGGGGCGCGTATCTTTATCAAGGACGAGGCGGCCAACCCTTCCGGCAGCTTTAAGGTAAGGCGGGCGGCTATCTCCGTACACCACGCGAAAAAACTCGGGTTTAAGGGCGTAATTTCCGCTACAAGCGGAAATTACGGCGCGGCGGTCGCATCCCAGGCGGCTATGGCGGGTTTGAAATGCATCGTCGTACAGGAATGTTACGATTCCAAAGGGCTGGGGCAGCCTGAAATCATAGAAAAGGCGCGTAAATGCGAGGCGCTCGGCGCGGAAGTTGTGCAGTTGTCCGTTGGTCCTGAGTTATTTTACAAATTCCTGCTGCTTCTGGAAGAAACCGGCTACTTTAACGCATCGTTGTATACGCCTTTCGGCATCGCCGGCATAGAAACGCTGGGGTATGAGATAGCGGAGCAGTTTAGGGAAAAACTTGGACGGGACCCGGACGCGGTGGTCTGCACCAACGCGGGCGGCGGCAACCTTACAGGTACGGCGCGGGGACTCCGCAAGGCGGTTTACAGGGGCAGCGTGGTAGGGGCAAGCGTGAATCTGGCCGGACTCCACATGGCTTCGGACAGTCAGTTCAACAAAAAATCGTTTACGACGGGGCATACCGGCTTTGGCGTGCCGTTTGCCGCCTGGCCTGACCGTTCCGACGTGCCGCGGTCCGCTGCCCGCCCGCTCCGCTACATGGACCGCTACGTTACGGTAACTCAGGGCAGCGTGTTCTACATTACCGAGGCGCTGGCAAGCCTTGAGGGGCTGGAAAAGGGGCCGGCGGGCAACACCTCGCTTGCCGCCGCATTCGCCCTCGCGCAGGATATGCCGAGGGACGCGATCGTACTGGTGCAGGAAACGGAGTATACGGGGGCGGGCAAACACGTTCAACCGCAGCTTTCCTTTGCGAAGGCTAACGGAATAGATGTATTTTTTGGTGATCCGGCGGATGAAAAGCCTGGCGTAAACCTTATCCTGCCGTCCCATCCGTCTTTGATCAGGGCAACGGAGCTCAATCTGGATCATATACGCGCCAGTCTTATCAAAACTGCGGTAAAAAATTACGGCAAAACGCCGGACGAGGAGGATATCGCTTTCCTGGCGGAGGAAACCCGCAGGGATGAGGCGTTTGTCAACAGCGTGATAGCTCAGATTGACGCCGAAACCGGTTTAAATGGAGGCAGAAATGCAACGGCAGGATGATTTTAGCGAGCGGCGAAAGAAATTCGCGAATATGAGCGATGAAGACCTTTATAAATACTTTTGGGAACTGACCGGAAAGGTCGTGGAACCGCTGTTGGAGCTTGGGCGCAGGAATACCTCGCCGTCTATCGAAAGGTCCGTGCTGCTACGCATGGGCTTTTCGTCACCGGACACGAAGGCAATCGTGTCAGGCTGCATAGACAGGGGCTTGATGGGTAAGGGGGCTGGGCACGTCGTGTACAGGCTGGCCCGCGCAAGGAAGGTTTCCGTGAAAGAGGCGGGCGCGATGCTGGTAAACGGCGAAGGCTGGGACGAGGCCGCCGCCCTGTTCAAACAGGCGGGAGGAAGATGATGGATACGAGCAAACTACAGCAGGATAAAAAAATAGACGTAGAAAATATTCTAAAAGACCTGGACAAGTACCGTCCAAGGCGGCGGGGCTGGACATGGCGCGAGCCGGCGGCGTCAAAAAAGCTGGGGGCTTTCAGCTACAGTGACGCAAGTGAGCCGCTGAAAAAAAATGTGCCGCTGCCGTCCGCCAAGTATTTTGAGGATATAGACCCGCAGCCCATGCCTGTCATCACGACGGAGATAGCGTCCGGGCGCTTTGAGGACGACATACGCCGTATGCGGATGGCGGCCTGGCACGGCGCCGACCACATCATGGTCATAAGGACGGCGGGGCAGTCGCACATAGACGGCCTCATAGAGGGTACGCCGCAGGGCGTGGGCGGAGTTCCCATAACGCGCAAGCAGATTCGCGCCCAGCGTAAGGCGCTGGACATGATAGAGGACGAGGTAGGACGCCCGATAAACTACCACTCCTACGTTTCAGGGGTCGCCGGCCCGGAGGTGGCCGTGCTGTTTGCCGAAGAAGGGATAAACGGCGCCCACCAGGACCCGCAGTACAACGTGCTGTACCGGAACATTAACATGACGCGCTCGTTTGTTGACGCCTGCGAATCAAAAAAGATCATGGCCTGGGCGGGCATGGCCCAGATCGACGGGGCGCACAACGCGAACGCCACGGCGCGCGAGGCATGGAAGGTCATGCCTGAGCTTATCGTTCAACATTCCATAAACAGCCTCTTTTCCGCGAAGGTGGGGATAAAGAATTCCAACATCTGCCTTTCCACCGTGCCGCCCACCGCGCCGCCTGCCCCCTGCGTGTTCATGGACCTGCCTTACGCGGTGGCCCTCCGCGAGCTTTGCCGCGATTACCGTATGCGGGCCCAGATGAACACGAAGTATATGGAGGCCTCCGCCCGCGAAAACACGGTAACGCACGTCCTTAACATCCTTGTTTCCAAGCTGACGAGCTCGGACATACAGTCAACGATAACGCCGGACGAGGGGCGCAACGTCCCCTGGCACATTTACAACGTGGAAGCCTGCGACACGGCGAAGCAGGTTTTCATGGGGCTGGACGGCCTTTCGGACATGGTCGAGCTTAAAAACTCAGGCCCGCTCCGCGAAAAGGCGCGGGAGATAAAGGAACGCGCCTGCCTGTTCATGGAGGAAATACTGGAAGCCGGCGGCTACTTCAAGGCGGTTGAGGAGGGTTTCTTTGTCGATTCCGGCTGTTACCCGGAGCGTAACGGGGACGCGATAGTCCGCAAGGCGGAAGCGGGCGTGGGCGCCGGCACGGTCTACCAGCGTGACGAAGACTACCTCGCGCCCGTTACCGCGCACTACGGGTACAACAATGTGGCCCAGTACGACCCGTCCGCTGTGGACAACCCGTCAAAGCTGATAGACGGCTGCACCTTCGAAAAACCTGAAAAAATAATTTACATAGACGAGCTTGATCCAAACGACAACGTCAATGTCAGGATGGAGGAGACGGCGAAGTACCGGAACACCAGCCTGTTGAAGCCGGAGATGGAATGGAGCGCGGACGGCATCGTGATGGTCAATATGTTCCTGCCCGCCGGCAGGCGCGTGGCGGAGGCGGCGGCGCTGGAGCTTGCCGCCAAGATGAACCTGCAAGACCCGGAAATCATCAACCTGGAGGTGATGCAGGAGGCGGAGGGCGTCCGCGTAGAGTTGAAGGGCAGGCTGCCCTTCGATGTGGATACGAGCCGCCTTGTGATTCCGCCGCTGCCTGAGATTCTATCTGATGACGAGATTCGCCGCGATATAAAGGCGTACCCGCTCAAGGTGGTATGCGGCACTGTGGGCGAGGATGAACATTCGGTGGGCCTCCGCGAGATCATCGACATAAAGCACGGGGGCATAGAGCGGTTCGGCGTAGAGGTGAACCACTTAGGCACGTCCGTCCCCGTTGAAAAGCTGGTGGACGCGGCGATAGAGATGAACGCCGAGGCGGTGCTTGCGTCAACAATCATCAGCCATGACGACATCCACTACAAGAACATGAGGCGCATACACGAGCTGGCGGTGGAAAAGGGCGTGCGGGACAGGCTGATAATAGTGGCGGGCGGCACGCAGGTAGCGCCGAAACTGGCGGTGGAGGCGGGCATGGACGCCGGCTTCGGCAGGGGTACGCACGGCATAGACGTAGCCGACTTTTTGGTAAAAAGACGGCGGGAAAAACGGGGCCGCTAGACCAAAGTCCGGAACCGCCGGACTAAAGTCCGGAACCGCCGGACTAAAGTCCGGAACCGCCGGACTAAAGTCCGGAACCGCCGGACTAAAGCCCGGAGCCGCCGGACTAAAGCCCGGAGTCGCCGGACTAAAGCCCGGAACCGCCGGACTAAAGTCCGGAACCGCCGGACTAAAGCCCGGAACCGCCGGACTAAAGCCCGGAACCGCCGGACTAAAGTCGGGGCCGCTAGACTAAAGTCCGGGGCCGCTAGACCAAAGTCCGGGGCCGCTAGACTAAAGTCGGGGCCGCTAGACTAAAGTCCGGAAACGCCGGACTAAAGTCCGGAACCGCCGGACTAAAGTCTGAAAATTTGGGAGAGGGGGCCGGAAACGCCTCCTTAACGAGTTTGCGACGGGCGGCCCTACAGGAGGAATGAATGACTCAGATGGATGTTCTTGTGGCCGAGATAGGTTCCACGACCACGCTTGTAAACGCCTTCCGGGATGTTTCAGGGGACGCGGTATTCTGGGGCCAGGGGCAGGCGCCCACATCCGTGTTGCAAGGC
>JAIRMP010000193.1 GCA_031258615.1 Spirochaetaceae bacterium
CATGGCAATTTCCTTTGCAAGGCGGCTGTTTTCATGGTTCCCCGCTTGTACGGGCGCGCCCTGTAAACAGCCTCCCTTCCTGTAAAATGCGCCGCTTTGTAAGCGGCGCCGCCCAACGGGCGGCTTAGAGGACAATATAGCGCGGGGCGGGGCGTTTGTCAAGGGCTTAAGCCATCCTAGGCAGGGCCAGCGCATATAAAAAGATGGAAAAATTAGGTATAGCTGGCATAGTTTTTTTGGAGGGAACTGGCGAGTAGGGTGGAGTTTGCTACACAAGCCGCGATAGCGGCTTGCCGCTGTGCGGTTGTGCCGGCGGCACAACCCACACGCGGGGCGGTGGTGTCCCCGGATTGGGGGTAGGACGCAACGAAGTGCGGCCGTAGGGGGGCGCGGCGATAACGGTGGCGGTTTGCGAAAACGGCGGGGAAATTGCGCCCCCCTTCTTAGCGACTCGTAACCCGCCTGCCTGCTTGCCTTGAAATGGGAGTGTCTTTTTGCTACAGTAGAACAACCTTATGACGCACGACTTTACTTTTGGCCGCTACAAATCCTCAGTACATATTGAGAAGGACATTCCCGAGTTGGCTTCCATACTTGCCGCTATGAAACCGGACCGCGTGATACTCGTGTGTGATACGAATACGGCGGAGCTGGCGGAAGGCGTTAAGGGCGGAGTTGACGCGGCGGTATGCGTCCTTCCGGCGGGAGAGAGCGCCAAGACCTGGCAGTCCGTAGAAAAGATACTCCGGGCGGCAGGGGAGGCGGGGCTAGGCAGGGACGGCGCCCTTGTCGCTGTCGGCGGCGGCGTAGTGAGCGACCTTTCAGCGTTTGCCGCTTCCGTTTACAAACGTGGCGCGGGTCTTGTGATCGTAACCACGACACTACTTGGCATGGTTGACGCGGCGCTGGGCGGCAAGACCGGTTTTGATATGTTCGGCATAAAAAATTTTGCGGGCACATTCTACCCGGCCCGCCATGTCTATATGCCGCTTGCCGCGCTGGGTACCCTGCCCTCCCGTGAATGGCGTTCCGGCCTTGCGGAACTTATAAAAACACTCATGCTTGACGATTCGTTTTACGCGGAGGAAACCCGTAGACAGTTGCTTGCGCTGAAGGGCGCGCTGACCGGCGGAAGCGCGCCGCCGCCGATTACAGAAGCCGCCGCGACCCTGATAGACCGCTCCGCAGCGGTGAAGGGACGTATCGCGCAGAATGACCCGGAAGAACGGGGCGGGGAGCGGATGCTGCTCAACCTGGGACACACGTTTGCCCACGCCCTTGAGAGCGCCGCGGGGCTGGGCAGGCTTTCACACGGCGAGGCTGTCGCGTGGGGACTCTCCCGCGCCTGCGCGCTTGGGGAGGAACTGGGCGTTACCCCGCCGGAGCGCGCCGAAGCTGTCCGCGCCGTTTTGGAGGAACTGGGTTACGAAACGGGAGCGCCACACCCCGCGCTTGCGGACCGGGAGGCTTTCATGCGGGCATTGAAAGACGACAAGAAAAAGATGGAAGGGCTTTTTCGTTTTGTGGTTCCGTCACAGAGCGGCGCGTGCCTTGTAACGATAGACAGTGACAGCCTGGGCCTCATAGAAGAAACAGCCGGTCTGGAATGAGAAAAAAAACTCATGCCGGCGCGCCGGTTTTTATCCTGCTTTTCTTTATAAATTCCGGCGGTGTATCCGCGCAGCAAGATGATGATTACATTTACTATATCCGCGAAATTTATTTTGACATAACAGGCCGTACAAAAGAGTACGCGCTGCTGCTCAATTCAGAAATAAAAAAGGGAGAGCAGATAAAGGGAGAGGCCGCGCTGCGGGAATACCTGGAGCGCAAACAGCAGACACTGATCAACAGGCGTGAATTACAGGATGTGGTAATAGATTTTGTTGAGGGGGAGCGGGACGGGGACGGGCGTATTCCCGTTGATCTTACGATTCATACGGTGGATACGCGTAATTTTGTGATAGTGCCGGAACCCAAATACAGTTCAACCACGGGCTGGGAACCCAGGCTGCGTATCAGGGATTTTAATTTTCTGGGACTGATGGCGCCGCTGCGGATATACCTTACCTACCGCTATCACGACGGCAAAGACGTAACGTATTCCCGCAGCAACCTTAATTTGCTTTTTGGCATAGAAACACCGTTCAGCGCGTTCGGTTACGACTGGAAATTCACTACGGAAAATATTTTTTCGTACTATTTTGACGAGCCGTTTTCTTACGGCAACGCGAGCGGCCTGTCGCTGGATATTCCGTTCAAAAATACAACATTTACATTCGGCTACAAACAGGGAATATATTTTGGGAAAGAGTACGACGACTGGAAAAAGTATATTTACGGCATGAATTTTCAGGATATATGGTATGGTTCCAGTACAGTTTATGGAGAATGGAATATACCGCTGCCCGTTGAAACGGAAAGTCTGGGCAGGTTGACGTACAAACCTGCCGTATCGGGAAATATCAACTACGCGTTCCGGGCTGAAGATTTGTCGGAACGCAGGGGGCCTTCATTAAACGCCCTGCACCGTCTTGGCTTTGATAAAGTCGACTGGGCCGGAAATTTCAGGCGCGGCGCTGAGATATATATCGAAAACAACAATGAATACAATTTCTTTTTTGGAGAATGGAACAATTCGGTGACGGCAAACATTACGGAACATCTTTTGGCAGCCCGCTTTTTGGGAATATCAATGCGCGGCAGGTTTACAAAGTGGTTTTACGATTCCGGGCTTGGGAATACAGGCGCGCGGTGGGGAGCGGCCGGCCTGATACGCGGCCTGGGCGATTACGCGCTTGCCGCGGATTCGATGCTGCTTTTCAACTTTGATTTTATATTCCATGTTTTTGACTTTATGTTTTCAGAATACTTTAACAACCCGCGGCTTCGCATAATAAATCTGGAAGTACAGGCGGGTCCCACCGTAGACATAGCCATTGTCGACGGAAAAGAGGTTGACTTTAAAAGAAATTTTATACGCAACATCACTTACAAGCCGGGGGACTGGATCGTTTCCGGCGGCATAGAATTATTTTTTTTCCCGCTCGCCTTCAGGAGCATATACCTCTGCGCAAGCGCGGCATGGAATTTAGACCCGCTGTTTGATGCGGGACTCCTGCCCGGTAAAAATGAGCTGGAATTGTACATGGGGTTTGGACACCATTTTTGACGTTATGAATGTTAATTTTTTTAAACATATTGTAAACAGACTGCGGATATTGCTGCTACGCAAACATAAGTTAAGGCTTATAACGCTGCTTTTTATGACGCTTTTGCTGTCGCTTGTAGAGACATTCGGAATATCGATAATAATGCCGTTCATCTCCGTTGCGTCAACCCCCGATATGCTGGACAGGGGCAGGTACAACGCCGTATTCAGGTTTCTGGGCTTTACGTCAAAAGACAGTTTTATATTTTGCTTTGGCATCGGTATCATCGCCTTTTATATATTCAGGGCGGCGTACAATGTATTTTATACGTATATACAAAACCGCTTCGCGCTGGGCACATTCAGGTACCTGGCGAATAATCTTTACGAAAAGTATCTTTCTATACCGTATAAGCTTTATGTTCAAAAGAATTCAAGCGAACTTCACACCGGCATAAGCCACGCGCAAAATGTAAGCATGATACTGCTCTGCATAATGCAGATATGTTCGGACGCTGTTACCGTGCTGATGTTGTACTCTTTTATGGTGATTGTAAACTGGAGGATGACGATCCTATTGACGGTAATTCTCATTGGTTTGATTGCCGTGATCATAAAAATAATACTGAAAAACAGCAAAAAGCAGGGCGTAAAAGCGGCGGACGGAAACTACAACCTGGGCCGTGTTCAGAGTGAGTCGTACAATAATTTTAAATTTTTACGCCTTAAATGCGCTGAAGATTACTATATGCGCCGGTTTGACAACGCGACGCTTACCATTTCAAACGCGCAGGTTATAAGCACAACGCTTGGGGCGATGCCGCGCAACCTGCTGGAAAGCATAGGTTTTTCGCTGCTTGTCGGGGCGGTGCTGCTGATACTTTTTCGTTATGGTTCCGCGGAAAGCATAATCCCCGTCATAGCGATGTACGCGCTGGCGCTGTACCGTATACTTCCGTCCATCAACAAAATGCTCAGTAATGTGAATCAGGCCGCCTATCTGGAACACTCGCTGGATATTGTCTATGAACATTTCATGCAGGAAACGGTACACGAAGGCTCTGAGCCTGTAACATTTAACAGTTCAATAAGTTTTGACAACGTTTCGTTTCAATACCTGCGGGGTCCTGTGGTGCTGCGCGAGGTATCGTTCAAAATAAATAAAGGCGACAAACTTGCCGTTACCGGGCCGAGCGGCAGCGGAAAATCCACGCTAATAGATTTGCTTATCGGCATACACAAGCCTTCGTCCGGATCAATACTTGTTGACGGCATGGAATTGAACGACGGCAATGTCCGCGCCTGGCGCAAAAAGATCGGATACATACCGCAAAGCATTTATCTTTTTGACAATTCCGTCGCGGAAAATGTTGTGTTTGGTTCTGATTATGACGAAAAACGGCTGATACGGGCGCTGGAGATGGCGAACATCTGGGACTTTCTGCGGCAAAAGGACGGGCTTGATACGCCGGTTGGGGAGGGCGGCATACAACTGAGCGGCGGGCAGAAGCAGCGCATAGGCATCGCGCGCGCCCTGTACAACGATCCCGATATCCTTGTTCTGGACGAGGCGACTTCGGCGCTCGATAACGAAATCGAGTCGAAAATTATGGACGAGATTTATGACGTTGGAAAAAACAAAACATTGATAGTTATAGCGCACCGCCTTACAACGGTGGAAAAATGCGAACGCCGTCTCAGCATGGACAACGGCGTTATCAAGGGGATACAGTGAAAAAAGTTCTGATAGACGGTGAATATTTATGCAGGCCTCTAAACGGTATAGAACGTTACGCTTTTGAAATTACAAAGCGCCTTGATAAACTTTGTTCCGCGCGCGAAATCGCGATTATAATTCCGTCCAATCCTCTTACCGTTCCCGATTACAAAAATATCGACATAATTCAGCTTAAAACAAAAATTAAATCGCGTCTTTTTTGGCAGATGGTAACGGTTCAGGGATTTTTGCTGCGGCATAAAAACTATACGGCGCTTGAATACGGAAACACCTGTCTCCCGCTTGTCCCGTCAATAGTTTTCCTGCATGACATATACTGCGAGCTTTTTCCGGAAGATTTTTCAGGTTTTCGTGATAACCTTGTGCGCTTGTACAATATGTGCCAGTACCGCCTTATCGCAAGGAAGGCAGAACGGATCGTTACCGTATCTGAATACAGCAGGAATGAAATCGCAGGCGCGTTTCGTATACAGCCTGATCGCATACAGGTGGTATACAGCAGTTGGCTGCATTTCAAGACAGTAACGCCGGACTATTCCGTGTTTGCGGATTTTCCCGCGCTCGAAAAGCCGTTCTATTTTTCGCTGGGAACAATTTCAAAACGAAAAAACATGAAATGGATCGTTGAGTACGCGGCAAAACATCAGTGCGATACGTTCGCGGTTTCAGGCTCACAGCTTCCGACAACCCGGTCGCTGGAATTTAGCGGCGGGAATCATCCAAAAAACATTATTCTTTTGGGATACGTTGACGACGGAAAGGTAAAGGCGCTGATGGAAAGGTGCAAGGCTTTTATCCTGCCGTCTTACTATGAAGGTTTTGGGCTGACGCCGCTGGAAGCCCTTTCCTGCGGGGCGCGCGTAATTGTCGCCAGGGCCGCGAGCCTGCCGGAAATATACGGGGGGACGGCCCATTACATAGACCCATACAGCACCGATGTTGATTTGGACGCCCTGTTGGAAGAACCGGTAGAGCCGCCGTCCGCTATCCTGGCGAGGTATTCTTACGATAAATCGGCGGAGGCCGTCTATAAACTGATCGCCGATTATTGCAATTCAAACTAAAGCCCGATCATCCTTAACTCCTGATTGCCGCCGCCCGCGCCAGCCGGCTTCCGCCATTGTCCAACGCTCCCCCGCCAGCGCCTCATCCAGGCGGCAATCAGGGGGTATGCCCCTGATCAGCGCGTCATAGAGTTCCCACATTTTGTTCACCTTCCTTTTATGTTCCAGTAAATACCACATCCCTCCTTAATCAAGGGGCAGTCCAGCCTTGCGGCGGCTCACTCTTCACTGCCGCCTACTGCCGTGGCGCGGCTGGGGCATAGGCGAAATGCTCCAAAATTTCCTTGTATAATAGAGTTGTTTGGAAACTTCAGTTTCCGCGCCCACTTCCATTAAAAAACGCAGTTTTGTAAGGCTGAAAGCCTGAAAAACTGCAAGACTGTGAGACAACCAACCGCCCGTTGTTTGTTGGCAATGTTCACGTTATACTTGGAGGCAAAGAAGGAGTACGATATGGGTGAAGTACATACGGAAATAACCCTGGTAAACATCGGGGATCAAAATGACGCGGCTCGGGGATATATGCCCCAGGACCAAGTCAGGCGATTCACGGTCAACGCGGTGGTTGATACTGGCGCGTGGACACTGATAATCAACGAGGCAGCCCGCGAAAAGCTGGGGCTTAAAGTGGAGGAAACCAGCGAGACCACGCTTGCCGGCGGCGTAAAGGTTTTCAGTCAGATAACGGAACCGGTGAGGATTTATTGGAAAGACCGCAGAGCC
>JAIRMP010000206.1 GCA_031258615.1 Spirochaetaceae bacterium
AGCGGAAAATCTCAGGTCAAGAACAGGGCGGGGGTCTTTTTTACGGCGATATTCCTTCCCGCTGTTCTTGAAGTTGCCGGTGTTCTCTTTCTTTTTCGTATCAACGGAAATGACCGGGCCGCCCGCTTCGATGTATTGCGCGGCCGTGGTGTTTATATGCCCGAACTGCGCGTTTCTGTCAGGATGAGGTTCGCCAGCTTGCATCATCTTTTTGCTGGCTTGTTTGCTGTATCCCATTGAGGTCAACAGTTTGTTTATTGTTTCATGGCTTGCCTGTATATTCTTCGCCTTTAATTCACCCTCAATCTTTCGCAGGCTTTCTGTGGTGTACGACAGCGCACGCTCCGGGTTTCCACAGGTTGAACCATCTATCAAGGCACGGATTTCATCTTCAAGGTCAGGATGTTTTTCTTCAACGTATTTTGGACCGCCGCCACTCTTACGCGCTTTCCCTTCGTGTGCTGCTCCGTTCTTTAGTTCGTTTATTCCACGCTTAACGGTATTACGGGAAAATCCGGTAATCCGTATCACTTCCGCTATTCCGCCCCGCCCGTACGAAAGGGCTTCGCTTGCCAGGAATAATCGTTTTTGCATCTCATTCAACTGTGGTAACATCATCCTAATCCGCTCTTCCATACTATCTTTACCCCCCTGCCGGATCGGTAAAAATGGTATAACACATTATACCATAATCGTCAAGTTATTATTTGACAGTTCCTAAGGGGCATGGGCGGAGCATACCGGACTATTTAAAAAACATAGACTGGTATGCTCGGAGAGCCATCGGGTATGCCCGGAGAGTAGCCGGGTATTCAAAAAGAGCCATTTTGAGCGTTTTAGAGCATTTTCAGGTCTGCCCGCCCTCATTTCTCCGGCTTTTTCGGCCTTGAGTTTTTCCCGGTCTTCCGCGTCAGGGGCGATGACGGCCTTGACCCTCGCGGGAAGGTCTTCCCGCAGAAATTGGAGGATTTCCTTCCGGCGGATGTTGAGTATCCGGTAGATACCAAAGTCCAGATCGGATTTTTTGAACTCGAATATATTTTCCAGGAGGACTACAAACCTGTCTAACTGTTGGGACATGGAAGCAGTGTATCAAAACCTCGCAAAATCAGCAATTGCAGTCCAGGCAGGCCAAACCTGCACCAACATACGCGGGTAGAGTTGTTAATATCCTGGTCATTTTCCGGGTAGCGGTAACACTGTACATTCCGGACGGGACGGATTATACTGTAAAGGAGGTTTGACAGGGTAATTTATAATATGATCTGGTCCAGTGGGCGTTAAACCCGGACTTTGCAAATAAGCAGATAAGGAGACGATAATGATAGTTAGCCGTGTTATGACAAAAAATCCGGTTTATACTCACATCGAAGCGACTGTAAGCGAGGCACGTTCTCTGATGGATAAAGAAAAAATTTCCCATTTGCCTGTGCTTGACAAAAACAGTCATTTGGTAGGAATGGCGACAAAAAAGGATATGCTGAAAGCCGGTCCCTCGTCCGCCACCAGCCTGGATGTGTACGAGATCAGTTATCTTTTGTCGAAATTGACGATAGACAAGGTGATGACAAAAACTGTCATTACGACTGTCGAAAATGAAGTTATTGAAGAAGCCGCACGCATGATTGTGGACAATAATATCGGCTGCCTTCCGGTAATGCGCGGGAAACTTTTGGTGGGAATTGTAACGGTAAAGGACCTGTTCTCGGCCTTTATCACCGCTTTCGGCGCCCGGCACACGGGGGTCAGGGTCAGTTTTGTTATGCAGGAAAAGCCCGGACAGATCGCAAAACTGAGCGGCAGCATCGCGGAAAAGGGCGGCAACATCGTTTCTTTCGTCACCCAGGAGGGTGAATACCTTTACGAACGTGGCGGTACCATAAAAATTACCGGTTTGGATATGGATGAGGTTAAAGCCGTTTTTGATAAAAACGGGGCTGAGATTTTAGATATACGCTGACCACATCCTTGGCTGGTAATATCTCATACTGATTATTCGCGGATTACCGCTCACGCTATGCGTGAGTGGTAATCCGCGGAACAGCAGAGGAGCAGAGGAGCAGTTTTTTTTTTTTGGGGGGGGGGGGGGTAGGTGGCGTTGCGGCATCTCGTTGATTATTCCTCACCGACAAGCCATTCCTTTATGTTGCGTTTCTCGTAGTCAAAGCTCACGACCACCTTAAAGAGCTTTTTCCGCTCCCGTGACAGGGGAGCGGGTACTCCTTGCCGTCAATCTGCGCCAAAGCCTCCTCAGCGCTCCCGTTCCAACTCCATGTGATCCATCGTAGCCCCCACGCCGTCCTTCCCGCGGACTTCGTGTATGGCGTGAATCTTATCACAATAAAACAGGATACGCTCGCTTAAGGTAGTTTTACCCGAATCAATATGCGCGCTTATCCCGATATTCCGCATCTTTTTAACATTGATGCCCATCAAAAACACTCCTAAACATTAAAATATGGCTTCCCCCTCAGCCCAACGGTCCACCGCGGACAAAAAGGCCCGGCGGTCTCTAACCCGGCCTAAAATTTTAGCAAAAATCAAGGGGAATTTTAAGTTTCCAACAACTCCTGTGTAAATTTGGCAAGAATCCCGGCAAATTTCAAGGGGGCGCTATGGTTAGATTTAACGTGAGGCAATGCGCGATTCTACGGAGTTCACCCACGGTACGGCGCATCCGGTGATAAGCCTGTTGGAGGATCAGGTTGACGTGCGCATGATGGGAGGGACGATGCGGCTTGGCGACAGCAAAACCAGCGCCCGCGAGGGTACTCTGATACATAAGGCGTACAACTCAGCTTCTATTCGCGAGCGCCACCGCCACCGCTATAAATTTTCAAACAAGTATCGCGACTATATGCTTTCGTCCGGCCTCGTACTCAGCGCGTTTACGCCTGATGACGCGCTTGTCGAGTCGGTTGAATGGCCCCGCCACACCTGGGGACTCGGCGTTCAGTTCCGGCCCGAATTCAAGTCCAAGCCGACCGCGCCTCACCCGTTGTTTACCGCTTTCGTGCGGGCGGCTTCTTCAACAGTGTATGAATGGAATTTTTCCTATTCAACAAACTTCCGTATCATGGTATGCTGTTTTAAGCGGAAGGGGTATCAATGGACAAGCGAAAAAAAATTGAAGTGATGTACGATGATACTCCAATCAACGTAAGCGCCGAAGTCGATTCTCTCTGGTCCATCGCAAATACCCTCCGGGGAACCTACTCGTCCGATAAATACAAGAACGTTGTCATACCTATGATAATCATCCGCCGTCTGGAGTGCGCTCTTGCGGGAACCAAGGCCGCTGTTGCGGCATCCTTTGAAAAGAACCCCAATACGCCCGAAAGGGTGCTCAAACGGAAAGCCGGTTTCCCGTTTTACAATACCAGCCGCTTTACCCTGGCGGAGCTGCTTGCGGACAGCAAGAACATAGCGGCGAATTTTGAAAGCTACATTGCAGGTTTTTCCGCCAACATTCAAGAGATTATCAACAACCTTGACTTCAAAAAAGAAATCGAAAAGATGGACAA
>JAIRMP010000009.1 GCA_031258615.1 Spirochaetaceae bacterium
ACAGGCGTGATCTTTTCGGCGCGCTGGCCGCAACGGTGGTACAAGAGGATGAAAGGGACTACGCGCTGAAAAACGGTTTTTACGTGGTAGAGCCTTCAGGGGAAGATGTTATGGTAACCAGTCCTTACACCAGTCCCCGGATTTGGCAAGCGTCCTAAAGGAAGCCGCCGCAAGCCCCCCCCCTCCCCCCACAACAACGGTTGGAGTTTGCCTAGTCAAGCGTGTAGCGCTTGCCTGGCAAACTCCTATGGCAAGCCGTAGGCTTGCCACAACAACGGTAGGAGTTTGCGGAAGAAGCACACAGTGCGCCGCCCCCGCCCCTTAAAACGTGTACATAACCCATACCGCCGGGCCTGTTTCAAGGCTGTCCGAGGCCGAGTTGATTTTTCTAAAGTATAGGTTGAAGCCCAGATCAATATGCTCCGTCGCGTGGAATATGCCGTAAGGTTTAAGCGTAAAGCCACTGAAATCTTTGCCGGTATCGTCAATTTCCAGACCGGCCCGGAACCGGTCGTTGATTTGATAATTCAGGTCCAGGTAGACGATGTTGGCGGCTTCCACGCCCGATCCGCCCGAACCGGTTCTGTTAAACCCGCAGCTAAACCCATACTGAATGTTTAGGCCAAAATCAAAGGCGGCTAATATGTAAAAACCCGCCTTGTCCGAATACGGACCGCCTCCGCCGTAGTAAGAGGACATGACAGCGCCGCCCGACGACCCTTCACTGCCGCCGCCGCTATCGCCTCCGCTCTCGCTGTCAAACCCGTCACCGTGGGGATGACGCAGCGAGAGGAGCGAACCATTGTTACCGGCGCCGTTTTCCGCTGTGGTAGCCGCGACGCTGATTTTTCTTGAAAATTTGTGATTGTACCAGAGGCCAAAGCCCAAATCCGCGAAATCAAGGACGACGCCGCTATATTCAACTGAGGGTTCCAGGTTCCAGTAGGAAAAGGCGGTTGACTGCTTCAGGTAGACGGCAAGTTCTCCCGGCCCTATCTCTTGGGCGTAGTAAGCGGAAAGAAAATTGTCCCCAAGGTTATTGCCGTTGCTGGAGGCCTCCTGTAGGTCTATGACAAACTGCAATTCAAGCGCGACGCCTGCCGTACCGGGGCCAAAGCTGGTATGGGCCCCGGCGTCCGCCGTATAGCTGATGTAGGGGCGGGCCTCCCCTCCGTTGGCCCCGCCTATGTTGGAAAAGCCCGCCTCGCCTGTAACCGAGGCATCCCCGTAGGCAGGGCCGGCAAGAAAAAGGCCCAGCGGAAGCAAAAAAACGAATCGATATATACTTCTATTCATACCTGTATTCCCTCAATGTCCAAAGATGACGGCCTGCCACCGCGATGCAGTCTTACCCGAAAGATCCGGTAAAGCCCCATCCGCCACCTTCCATGACGCGGTTTGGGAGGTGGCGTGGCCGTCGCCCAATGAGTAAAGGACATCCCCGTCAACCAGCGCGAGGGCGGCAAAGCTGCCGGCGGCAAAGTTGCCCTTGCCGAAAGCGACGCTATTCCACCTGCCGCTTGCCGGCAATGTCAGCTCGGTCCAGGTATCGCCGTTCTTGGACCAGGCGGCCTTGTTGCCGTCAACATCGGAAACCGCGACAAACATGCCCTTGGCAATGAGGCCGTCGGAGGAAACCATGCCAAAGGCGATGCCGCAATGCTTCATGCCGGAAGGCAGGTCTCCGGCAAACGACCATGTCTTACCGCCATCGATAGACTTGGCGGTTTTATTGCTTTCGTAGTCAAGCGCGAGAAAGACGCCCTCGCCATACGCGAGGCTGTACCAATCCGCCGCGCTTGGCATGGTCGCGTCCGTCCAGGTAAGGCCGTCCACCGACCAGGCGGCGCGGCCATAGCTGCGGGCAAGCGCCACGAACCATTCCTTCCCGCCGCCGTCCCCGCCAACAGCCCCGCCCAAAGCGCCGTAGGCAAGCGCGTGCCATTCGGCGCTTCTTGGCAATGTTATGTCCGTCCAGTTGATCCCGTTGGCCGACCAGGATGCCCTGCTTGTGTTTTCGGCGAAGGCTACAAACTTGTCCCTGCCGTAAACCACGCTTGTCCAGGGCCTGCCCAGCGGCAAATCCGCCTCCCTCCAACTGACGCCCCCATTGATTGACCAGGCAACCTTGGCGTTATTCTTGGCGAGAGCGACGAAGGCGCCGTTGCCATAGGCGGCGCACTGCCAGTTCCGCTCTCCCGGCAGTAACGTTTTTGTCCAGACCACGCCGTCCGCCGACCATGCCGCCTCGCCGCTGCCCAGCGCGAGGGCCAAAAACCTCCCCTCCGGCGCGTACAGCGCGTCCAGGGTTCGCAAAACCGTGTTTACGTCAACGATTCTGTCCGTCGCATAGGCGCTGGCGCCAAAAGCGGTTCTACCGCCGGTTTTACCGCCTTTGGCCCGGTTTGCCTGATCAATAATGTTGAGCAGGAACGCGCAGTCCGCCGCGCCGCTTTCCTCGCCCGGTTCTTCCGGTTGAAGGTTTACTTCCCATTTCGCGTTTACTGCGGCGCGTATGTATGAGCGGCGCGCCGGGCTGCCGCTGTCGTCAATGAGGTTGTAGATTTCCCCAAACCAGAAGGCCGTATCGGAAGGGCCTGCCGCCGGGCCGGGGTCCAGCGGCGGGGAGTCATCCATGACAGGGTCAGGGCAGGCCGCAAGGCACAGGGCCGCGGCCATACCCGCCAGTATTCTGATATTCATAAGACCGCTGCCGGGCGCTCAGTAGGCTTGGATGAATGTAACGGCGGCCCATGACGCGCCCTGCTGCAATGGCGGCAATGTTGCCGCAGTCCAGTCCGCGCCGTCTTCCGACCAGGCGGCCGTGTCTTCCGCGACCGCCACAAAGACACCCTTGCCGTAAGCCGCGTCCTGCCAACCGGTTGTCGCCGGCAATGTTACCTCCGTCCAGCTAACGCCGTCTGTCGACCAGGCCGCCTTGTTACTGTCTGAATTTCCGCCGCAAACCGCTGCAAACCTGTTTCCGCCATAGACGGCTTTGCGGATGCCCGCCGGCAGCCCGCTCTCTTTACCGCTCCATGTTTCCCCGTCATCGGTTGAGTAAACTGTATCGCCTACAGTTGAAAAGGCGATAAATTTACCGTTGCCGTAGACTACGGCGCTCCAATAACCTGTCACTGTCGGTAAACTTCCCCCCACGGTCCATGCGGCGCCGTCAGCGGAAGCGGCGGTTTTCTTCCCGCTGCTCCCGTCAACCGCGACAAACTTGCCGTTGCCATAGGCCACGCCGTACCAGTCGCCGGAAGGCAAGGACGATGACGCCGTCCAGGTAGAGCCGCCGTCCGCTGAGTACGCGGCGCGGTTGTTACCGGCAGAGGTGCTGGCGACAGCCACAAATTTTCCGTTGCCGTAGGCGACATCCTGCAAGTTCGCCACCACCGGCACGTCCTCCACCTCCGGCAAGTCCGCCTCCGTCCAGGCGAGGCCGTCCGCCGACCACGCCGCCTTGATGTCATCGAAGCTGTCATAGCTTACCGCCGCCAGCTTTCCCCTGCCGTAAGCGATCCCGATCCACGTTACGCCTATACGCAAGCCGTTCTCCGGGTCAATGTCCGCCGGCAGTCTTCCGCCTGAGTTCCAGGTTTTACCGTCCTCCGACCAGGCAGTGTCCCCGCTGCCTGAGGCGATAGCCACAAATTTCCCTGTAGACCCGTAATCTTCCGCCTGAGCTGCCGGGTTTTCGCAGGACGCAAAAAATACCGTTAATACCGTTAAAGCCAAACCGGCTGTAAATACCTTGTTTTTCATACCAATCTCCTTGTATTTTTTGTCATTCAGTTTCTTCGTTGCACACGATGCGGAAGCCGATAGTGGATTCAGAATCATTGGGTTCCCAGGACATACTGCGATCATCTAAACTGTAGGAGTCATCATAAGAATCGCCACGCAACATTCGACAGTCGTAGGCGGATTCCTCTTTACTCCCAGGTCCGGCATAGTCATCTTCCAAATGCCCCTCAACGGCGGCGTCATCCCACTCGCCATCCCAGTCCCAGCACCATTCCCTCACATTTCCGGTCATGTCAAAAATGCCGAGTTCATTGGCCGATTTTTGACCAACCTCGTGGGTACTCTCATCAGCATTTTCCTCATCCCATCCATAATCGCCCCTGTTCTCATATAAAGGGTAGCCTTCATTGTCAAAACCTTCGCTGCTGCCCGAATAGTCCTTTTTCCAGCCGTTTTGCCGGACATCGCCTCCGCCCTTAGAAGCGCCCATCGCGGCCCAGAGCCATTCAATCTCCGTTGGCAGACGGTAGCCGTTGGCGTCCGCATTGATTGATACCGCGTCCCATTCCTCATCGGTCTCCTCCGGTATCTCATCGAAATCCACTCCGCTCCAATCATCAATGCCGCTTATCACGTACACCGGCGTTTTGTCGTGGGTCAGGCTCAGTTTGTTGCAGAAGGCTATCGCGGCGTACCAGCTTACCGAATCGACAGGCAGTTGCTCGTCGTCCGCGTCCTCAGGCGACTCGGTAAAATTGCTTGTGTTATCCTCCTCAAAAATTTTCAACCAGAGTTCCTGGGTTACCTCGGTCTCCATCATCCAGTAGCCTTTGGTTATGGTGACGGTAGTTTCGTAGTCGTCCACCCGGAAGGGAGTGTATGAGGGCGGCACGTAGTGGAAGTTGACGGTGATATCAGAAATCGTGCGGGTATCCGTGTCCCCGGCAGGGTGAGCCGTAACCATAAAGCCCACGCTAAACGACTCGTTGATGTTGTTAGCGCCGCTTATCGTAACCGTGTCGTTGTATGTCCCAGCGGAAAGACTGTTTGCGGGGCCTACGGTAAAAGAGGCTGTCCCGCCCGACTCGGTAATGCTGATTGATGATTCGGAAACCGTGAAATTACTGTCTGTAAGGGAAATGTTTATATCGCCGGTGGGCAGGACACCTATATTCTGTATATCTACCTGAATCGGGGTTATCGGGTAATAACTCGGATCCGCAGGGTCAAAGAGATGACCGGTATAGTTATCATCAAGCTCAATGTCGTTTACCGTTACTTCAATACCGTACAAGGGCTGGACTTCCACATCAATGCTGAAGTCCTTGGTATAATCCATGCCGGACTTTATGCCGTTGGCAACCTTGGCCCTTATCCATGCCGTACCCGCGGCTGTGGCGGTGAATGTACCAGCCTCAATCGTTGCCCCGGTGTTTCCGGCATCCGTCAGCTCCCAGACTATCTCCTTTGCGGGGTCTTCCGGGATTATTGTACCTGACAGGGTTTTGCCTACATTGGCGTAGGCTCTGTGAGGCAGGTTGATAATGTCTTCAACCGCCCCTTCAGGGTAGACTAGTCTTCCCCCCCCCCCCCCATGGCCGGATTTTCGCAACTTCCGAGGGCGAAAGCAAAAATTGCGCCCGCCAAAAGAATCGCTTTACACTGTTTCATTATAAACTCCTTTGCCTGCATTTCAGGCGGTAAATTTATGGTTTCCGGCAGCGAAAACCATCATAAAAAGAAGTTCATCTTCGGTTGGGAGTTTTTCAAAATTCCCGTGTATCTTGCGGAAAACACCCTTTTTTCAAAAAGGATAACCCATTATAGCCATACACCGGCCCTTTTGTCAAGCAAATTTCGGCGGCAAATTTCGGCGGCAAGCGCATTGCCGGAAAGCGCATTGCCAGAGGGTTTTCCGATGCGCTGGGAGATTTTGCCGACATGAAGGGAAGTTTTGCCGACATGAGGGAAAGTTTTGCCGACATGAGGGAAAGTTTTGCCGACATGAGGAAAAGTTTTGCCGACATGAGGAAAAGTTTTACCGACATGAGGGAAAGTTTTGCCGACATGAGGAAAAGTTTTGCCGACATGTCGGGAGATTTTGCCGACACGTCGGGAAAAGTTCCCGGGGGGTTCGGGGGGGATATAGGCGTTTCATTGTTTGGGAGGAGACTCGATCGGGCAAAGAAATTATTCGGGGTCTGCCGCGCAGACACTGCTGCGCAGACCCCGATGCGAAAAAAACAGCCGCCTGTTTCTCGTGCTTACAGTATGGTTAAAGGCTTGAACCCTTCCATACCAGGCTGTTTTCCATACCCTCTATCGTTTTGATCAGTGAAAGCCAATAGTCCGCCTCGGACTGGGACGTGTATGGCCCCACGCGCACACGGTAAAATGTCTTACCGCCTACATTACCGTTCATAACGACTGATGTTATCCCTTTGCTTGCCAAAAATTCCTTTGCGGTATCGGCGTACGCCTTTTTTGAATAGGAATTGGTCTGAACCCACCAGGCCGTTTTGGGCACAGGTTTTTCTGTTTTTGCTCCGCCGGACGGGCTCTCAGGCGGCGCGGGCTTGGCTGCGGCGGGGGCGGGGGCGCTTACCGCCGGCGGAGAGGCCGTTTTGGCGGGTACAGCATCCGCCGGAGGAGCGTCCGGCGTTATAACATTTTCGCGCGGGCTTGGGATTGTGATAATGGTTCTGGTATTACCGTCATTTAGCCGCTCCACACGCACGGCATTTTCAGCCGTTTCTCCGTTTATGTAAATAACATTTTCAAGTTTTGGCTGCGCCTCAACTTCTGCCGCAACGGGCGCTTGCGCGGCTTCCTGCGGCGTCCCGGGCGCTTCCGTAACAACAACAGGCTCGCGGGGGACATCCACAGCCGCACGCGGCGATCCGGATGGTATGGGCGCCGCTTCGGACCTCGTTACCGAAGGGTAGTCACGTGGCGAAAAGACCAATATGGACGCGCCAATCACTATAACCAAAAATAAACCGACAGATACTGATACAAGCAATAATTTTTTCTTTTCCATAAGACACCCTGGATCAACCTCGCAGAATATTCAAAATCGTGTCCACCCGTTTTTCCAAACAGCGGCGGTTTAACTGCGAAAAAATACCAACCCCCCAATTCTGTATATAATAAGTATCGGCCTTTTTTCCGTAATAATAAACA
The DNA here is from genome assembly GCA_031258615.1 of Spirochaetaceae bacterium. Lineage (GTDB taxonomy): Bacteria > Spirochaetota > Spirochaetia > Treponematales > Breznakiellaceae > JAIRMY01. The sequence continues at coordinate 6,934 of JAIRMP010000009.1, forward strand.
TCAAAACGCTGGCTTTTAAAACGCCTGGCAAGCTCTTTCCACGAAAGCCCGTCCCGTTTTCTTGCCCTGAGCAGCCTTAACAGGCAGGGCGCCTTTACAAAAATAAGCGCGTCAAGCCTGTCGAATACGTCCGATCTGTGCAAAAGCGCCGCGTTGACCACGCAGGGACGATCACAGTTGGAATCCACCCATTTCAGCGTAAGCCTGTTCACCTCAGGATGAACAATACTTTCCAGCACGGCAAGGTACTCCGGCCTGCCGAAAACGGCTTTACCCAGCGCGCGCCTGTCCACCGTCCCGTCCTGTGTCAAAACACCACCGCCGAAACGTTCCGCTATCATGTTTTTTTGGTTTTCCAGCGCGGCGTGGCCAAGTTTATCGACATCAAGAACGGCAAAGCCCTTTTTTTCAAGAATTCCGCCGACAAAATTTTTCCCGGCACAGTACAGTCCGGTTAGTCCCAGCAGCATCCGGCCCTCACTCATTCGTGATAAAGCAGTCTTTATATTCCGCCGAATACTTTTTCAACTGTTCAAGAGCGCGTTCGGCTTCCATTTTGTTGATGTACGGTCCGGCCTTTACACGGTAGTAAGTTATACCGTTCACGGCGGACGCAAATATTTCGGCGCTCCCCATGCCGGTATTTGAAAAAGTCCTCCATGTACGCTGCGCGCGCATGGCATCGTTGTACGATCCGATCTGAACCCAGTAGGCGCCTTGAGGACTGTATGAACCCTGGACACTTTTTGGCGTTAAAGATTCGATAGCGCCCTTGTCAGTGGAAGCGGCGACTGCCGGGATCTGAATTGTTTGCCGGGTTGCCGGACGCGGCGCAGGCTGTACTGCCGGCTTCTGATACAACTCTTGCGCCGGAAACTGGGACACAGCGCCGGGTTGCTGCCATGTTTGTACCGGCGGCTGTGAAACGGGCCGCTGTGACTGAGGTGTGGCGGCAGGTTTCTGCTGATAGGTTTGCGCAGGCGGCTGAAACTGTGACGCGGTGTTTTGGGTCTGCACGGGGTAAAACGGATCGCTTTTGGCAGGAGTGCTTTTCGGCACATTCGACACATACTGAGGCATCTCTTTCTTTACCGCGCTCGCGGTTTGAGACGGAATCCGATCCGTACCGGTAGTCCTCTCCGTATAATTGCCGTTCACGGACGCCAGTATAACCTCACGGGATGATATGTTGTACAGTTTGTTGATAAACACCCCTATGGCGCCGCGTATATCGCCAATCACCTTATCTGTAAGCGAAGAACTGGAGTCAAGCACAAGGTAAACGATCGCGGATTTACGTTCATGCGTAAAGTCCGCCGTTTTACTGGCAAAAAATTCGCTGTTCTGTAGCCAGCCAAAGGAATCTTCTCCGGGCTGGACGTACCACTGCCGCACATTGGATGCCTGAAAATCGCTATTAATCATCATGCTGTAATCAATGCCGGTTACGTTGCGTTTTCCGTACAAACGGCTGCCATCCGTATACTTTATTCCATACGGAGTTATATTACTCAGCGCATAACTTTTATTTGCCTCATCCCAGCTTACACGTGCGTCAACATAATGTTCAGAAAGGTCAGGCGCGCACATATCGCGGTCAAAAGTTATGCGCACCAACGTATTAACAGGGTAAGCCGGCGTAGACAGCGTCAGATTCATGCGCGGCGTATAGATGTTTAACCCGTCCGCTATTTCCGTCAGCCTTTCGTCCATCTGTGAAACTTCGCTGAATTCCGAAACATTATTGGGTCCGGAGGCGATTGACTGTAGGGTTTCTGTGAATTCCGCGTTATTCTGAATGTCCTTTCCGGGAATTCCTATTGACCAGGCGTTGACTTTGACTCCGCCTATTTTCCTTATTGATAACTGCTGGCGTATATAATCCCTGTATGCCGTGGCGGAACTTCTGCGTCTGAAATCGCGATCTTCAAGCGGCGTAAAGTCAACATCAGTGGAACTTGTATCCGTGCCGTCTGTAAATGTTATGATGTTGACGGAATCTAGGTTGCCCGGAAGTCTGCCGGCCTGTTCCATTGCCGTTAAGTCGGCAAGCGCTTTGTGGTTGGCATAGTACAACGCGGTGCCGTTTAACTTTGACGGCACATAACTGCGGGCAAGGTATTCAAGCAGAACCTGCCGTCCCGGCGCGTCCAGCGGAATCAGCGCGGGACTACCGTCATGATTCTGGGTAATATTGTTCACTTTTCCGGAGAAACTGATGATGCCTATATAAATTCCTTCGTTAAAACCGGAATTTTTGGCGGCTGTTTCTTTTTTTACAGGGATGCCGGCTCCCGGGAAAACCGCGTTTCCCCCCTGAAATGAGTCAGGGCTGACGGCTCCACCTGTAGCCGACGCTATCTGCAACGCCACATCCTTTTTGTTTATGCGTATGGGCTTTGTTTTAACCAAATCCTGATTGAGGGCAGAATGTTCTACCTTGTAAAAGTATTTTGTGGCCGGCGGCTCGAAATCATCATCCAAATAGTTAGCCTGTAGCGACTCAATCTCGTTTACAAGGGTATACGTTTTTTCCTCCATGTCAAAACGGTAAAGCCCCCAACGGAACCTTTCCGGCTTCGATATACCGCTCCAATCTATGGATACCAGGCGGGATGTATCTGACGGCCCTGCTACTACCAGTTTTGGTTCTTTGGCGCCTCCGGCAAAAGTGGACATGGCCGACAGTAAAACAAGCGCGGCGACAGTAAGAATCTTAAATGCTTTCATGTTCATCAGGAATCCCCATAGTTATCTAAATATCTATCTAATTTATCGGGAATTTTGAATAAAAACCTGAAACAAATACGGAAATATGGGCGGCCCCTAAGGGACAAGCTGCCTGCCGCCGTTGAACGAACTGTTGTTAATACGCATCCAGTCGTCGAGGCGTTGTTTTAACGGCGTGTCATTTTCGCCGCGGCAGGCGTCGCGCAGGCACGGGATCACGACACGTTCTTTAATGTCCATCCAGTTTTTTGGAAGAATATTGGGGGCTGTAAGCAGGTCGGCAGGCGGCATATGGCCCAAAAGCATCGGATAGTACAGCGGAAAAATATTTTCGTTCACGGTATGCAATGCCGAAAATCCGTTCGCAATGCCAAAAATCGTATCGGAAAGGTGTTTTTCCCTGCTTTTTTCCAACAGCAGCATCTGTGTTTCTTCCCTGAAAAACCAAACGGTGAATTCGCGGGCGGCATTTTTTGAATTTCCTTTTTTGCTAAGCCCGTAGTACACGGCATCTTCAGAAACTGGAATCAGTCCGCCGCCCGACAGCATACGAAAATCCAGGTTTGTCTGCGTCTCGTTCGACATCGTGAAAAAAGCGCTGCTATTCATGTAGGCAAACAGAATCCGGTTTGCAATTACAAGTTTTTGCGGAGGATCAAAAAAGTATTTAAAAAAGAATTCATCTTCCGCTTTCAGCCCGCCGTTAGTTTGATCAATCCAGCCGCGTATATATTGAATCGCTTCCAAAAGCTCCTCTTCATTCCAGCCCAGCGGGTCATCCTCCCTGAAAGACGCGTTAAAAATCACAGCAGTTTCAAAAAGAAAATTGTTGTTCCACAGCGGCGAAAAACCCATTCGTGTATATACATTGTTTTTTTCTTCGTTAAAGTTTTTTCCAAGAGTTTTTACTTCTTCCGGTTCGATCGTGAACGGACCCGGTATCAGCGTATCGTTGTTTTCGGAAAAAATAATGATCGGCAGGTTGAACGATACCGGTAAAAGATACTGCCTGTTGTCGAATCTGCCGAGCGCAAGCAGTGACGGGTAAAAACTTTTTTCCAGCTCCGGATTCTTTCTGAAAAGAAACTCAAGACTCTGCCAGTATTTAAGCGTCGAGGCGCTTTTTAACCAGCTTCCCGCGATTATATCCGGGCCCTCTTTTGACTTTGTATTGTAAAAATCATCCGCAATATTATTTTTATATATTACCTCGACTTTGTACTTATCCTGACTCACGTTGAACTGTTCGGCGTACAGCGCAAACTCCGGCCTGTCCGTCAAAAGAACAGCCGCCCTGCCGTTAAATTCATCACAGGCGGACAGTAAAAAAAATACGCCTGCCAAAAACAAAAAACCGCGTTTACACTTCATTTTATCTATTCGCCGAGGTACGCTTTACGCACGCGGTCATCGTTTAAAAGGGATTTACCGGTATCCCGCATCGTTATAAGGCCAGTTTCCAGCACATAGGCATAGTCGGCTATTTCAAGGGCGGCGTGCGCGTTCTGCTCTATCAGCAAAACCGTCGTTCCGTTTTTGTTTATCTCGCGGATAATATCAAAAATCATTTTTGAAACGAGCGGCGCGAGGCCGAGCGAGGGTTCGTCCAGCATCAAAAGACGCGGGTTTGCCAGGAGCCCCCGCCCCACCGCCAGCATCTGCTGTTCTCCGCCGGACAGCGTCCCGCCGCTCTGATGTATGCGTTCTTTCAGGCGTGGGAACAATTCAAAGCAGCGTTCCATATCCTGTTTGATTCTGCTTGAGTCTTTACGGAAGTATGCGCCAAGGCTCAGGTTTTCGTACACGGTCAGGTTTGGAAAAATATGGCGGCCCTCAGGCACAAGTACCAGGCCGGAGGCGACTATATCTTTCGTGTCGCTGCCCGATATATTTTTGCCGTCCCATAAAATATCGCCTGAACTTTTTACAAGACCGGTGATGCTGTTCAGCATCGTACTCTTTCCCGCGCCGTTTGCGCCTATCAGCGTAACAATTTTGCCGTCCGCAACTTCAATATCTATGCCGCGCAGTGCGTGTATTCCGCCGTAGTATACCGATAAATTTTTTAAGACAAGCATTTTCCTAGTCTCCCGCGCCGAGGTATGCGTCTATCACTTTCTTGTTTTTTTGTATCTCGTGCGGCGTCCCTTCCGCAATCGTAATGCCGTACTCAAGGACGCATACCCGTTTACAGATGCCCATTACAACCTGCATGTGATGCTCTATCAGCAGCACCGCAATATCGTACTTTTCGCGGACATCCAAAATAAAGTCCATCAACTCGCGGGATTCCTGCGGGTTCATGCCGGCTGCCGGTTCGTCCAGCAGCAATAATTTAGGCTGAGTCGCAAGCGCTCGCGCTATTTCCAGGCGGCGTTGTTTGCCGTAAGGGAGCGATACGGCGCTGTCGTTCTCGTTTTCCAGGAGGCCCACCGAGTCCAGCAGGGCGCGGGAAAGTTCGCGCGATTTTTTTTCACGCGCCAAATACCCCGGCAGGTGCAGCACCGAGGCGGCCAGCGAGTATCCGTTGTGCAGGTTTGCCGCAACCATGATGTTTTCCAGCACACTCATCTCGCCAAACAGCCTGATATTCTGAAAAGTGCGGGCAATACCGGCTTCCGTTATTTTATGCGGCGGCCTGCCTGAAATTTTATTGCCGTTGAAAAAAACGCTTCCGCTTGCCGGCATATAAACACCGGTTATAACGTTGAATATCGTGGTTTTGCCCGCGCCGTTCGGTCCGATCAGCCCGACAATCTCGTCATCGTCAACTTTTACCGAAAAGTCATCAACAGCGGTAAGCCCGCCAAACCGCATCGTAACATTTTTTGAAACAAGCATCATCTCCCGCCTTTTTTTACAAACTGCTGTTTTATCGCGTACAACTCGTCCCAGGAAAATTCTTTTTTACCCATAAGCCCCTGCTGGCGGTATATCACGACGATCAGCAGCAGCATACTGAACACGACCATGCGCAATCCCGGCAGGCCCTGCGTCTGAAGCACGATCAGGTTGAGCGGGCCGTCCAGGAAGCGGAGCGCTTCCATCGCTATCGTTACGGCAACCGCGGCGATGCAGGAACCGGTTATGCTGCCGTTCCCGCCAAGCACGACTATCAGAAGAATGTTGTACGTCAGGTTGAACGTAAACATTTTAGGATCTATCGTATTCATAAAATGACCGAGCAGCGCGCCGCCAACACCGGCAATAAAACTTGAGATCGTAAAACTTGTGATTTTCATTCCGGCAACATCTATTCCCATCGCCTGCGCGGCGATTTCGTTGTCCCGTATCGCCATGAATTTTCTGCCGTAAGCGGAATGTATCAGCGCCGTGATAAAAAGCACCGTCAGTACAACGAGCGCCCACACCATGTATGTTGTCGCGAATTTAGGCAGACCTTTTAGGCCGAGCGCCCCGTTTGTAACGCTTTGCAGATTCGTAAGCACTACGCGGATAATTTCCGAAAACCCCAGCGTGGCGATCGCAAGGTAATCATCGTGCAGCCTCAACACGGGCAGGCCGATCAAAAAACCAACGAGCGCCGCCGCCGCGCCTGCCGCAATCAGTGCCGGGATGAACGGAAGCTGGACATCGGCAAGAAACGGTACGATAGGTTTAAGGAAAAAATTCATCGCCTTTTGGGAAGGCGGCATCGTTAAAAGGGCGCTGACGTACGCGCCTATCGCCATGAAGCCGGAATGTCCAAGCGAAAATAAGCCGGTAAACCCGTTCAACAGATTCAGCGAAAGCGCGAGGATGATGTATATGCCGCTCAGGTTGAATATGCGAAGTACAAACGGACTGAAAAGCCTGTTTGCCAGCATGATGAACGCCCCAAAAATCAGAATCGCGGCTATGTTTAATTTGAACGCGGTCTTTTTTTCCATAATTTGATCTTCAATCCCCAACGTTTATACTTTTTCAATTTGATGCTTTCCAAGGAGGCCGGAAGGTCTGACCATCAAAACGATTATCAGCATGATGAACGCGAACGCGTCGCGGTAACCGGTCAGGGTCGGGAGAAACGCGATCGTCATTATCTCTATAAAGCCGAGCAGAAGACCGCCCAGCACCGCGCCTGATATGTTGCCTATGCCGCCTATAACAGCGGCTATGAAGCATTTCAGGCCGGGCATCATGCCCATAGTAGGGTTAAGCTGAGGGTACTTTGTCGCCCACATCACGCCGCCTATCGCGGCAAGCACGGACCCGACGCCAAACGTGAACGAAACTATCTTGTTTACGTCTATCGCCATCAGCCGCGCCGCGCTAAGGTCCGTAGACAGGGCGCGCATCGCCATCCCCGTCTTTGTTTTATGTACGATTAAGAGCAGCGCGGCAAGCAAAAACGCTGTCAGCACGGGTATCACAAGGCTTACCGCCGAAACGCTCACCGGACCGAGCCGCACGGAGTGGTTGAATATACCGGGGATGGTAAAGCCTTTCGGCCTGCCGCCGAAAATCACGGTAGCAAGGTTTTCCATCAGGAATGACGCGCCTATCGCGCTTATCATTATCGAGATTTTTGGGGAGGAACGGAGCGGCTTGTACGCGGCCCGTTCAAGGCCTATGCCAAAAATCCCGGTAAGACCGAGCGCGACTATGAAGCCCGCCCACCAGGGCATAAAAAAAATAGTCGTGCAGTAGAACGAGATGTAGCCGCCCAGCATGAACACATCGCCGTGGGCAAAGTTGATAAGCCTGAGTATCCCGTAAACCATCGTATACCCAATGGCGATGAGCGCATAAAGGCTCCCCAGTGAGAGAGCGTTTGAAATATGCTGTAAAAACAGGTTAATGTTCACTACGGAGCGACAATGGTTCTAAACACGAATTTACCGGCCTGGACTTCTTTTATGAAGGCCGATTTTGTAGCGTCCCCATTTTCGTCAAGGGTGACTACGCCTGTCGCCCCCTCAAAGCCGCTGGTCACCGCTATCGCGTCCCGTATCGCCGCCGGGTCTGTTGAGCCGGCGCGTTTGATAGCGTCGAGCGCAAGAAGGTAGCCGTCAAAGCCGAGCGCCGTTACGGCCGCGGGGTCCTTGCCGTACTCGGCCTTGTACTCGGTGAGGAAGGTTTCGGCGGCGGCATTGGCGGCTACGCTGGAATCGTAGAATGACGAGAACACGGCGCCCTCCACGCGGTCGGAGCCCACGTCCACGAATTCCGGCGTTTCCCAGGTATCGCCCCCTATGAACGGCACATCAAGGCCAAGGTTCCGCGCCTGCTGAATCACGAGGGCAGACTCGGTAAAGTTCCCGGGCGCGAACACCACATCGGCATTGAGGGATTTAACCTGGGTAAGCTGGGCCGAGAAATCTTGATCGCCTGTGTTGTAGTCTATTGTTGTGAGGATTGCGCCTGGGTCGCCGGTAAGCTCGATGAATTTGTCGGTAAAGAATTTTGCCAGCCCGACGGAATAATCGTTGGAAATCTCCCTTACTATCACGGCGTTTCTGGCGCCAATATCGTTGTACGCATAGTTTGCCATCACCGTCCCCTGGAACGGGTCGATGAAACATACGCGGAAGTACCAGTCATTCCCGGCGGTAACAAGCGGATTCGTACAAGAAAGCCCTATCACCGGTATACCGGCGTCTTTTGCGACCTCGCCGCCCGCTATCGAAAGCGATGAACCCCACGAACCGAGTATCAGCGTCACCTTGTCGCTGCTGATAAGCCGCTGAACGGCGTTTGCCGCCTCGACCTTGTCCGATTTGTTGTCAGCGATGACAAGCTCGACCTTGTACGTTTTGCCGCCCACTGTAACTTCGGGATACAGCTTGTTGGCGAGCCTGATGCCTTCCAACTCTATCGCCCCTCCGCCCGCGTTCGCGCCTGTAAGCGGCTCGAAAACGCCTATCCTGATCGTGTCCGACTCCGCCCCTCCTTTCTTCGAGCAGCCCGCCGCTACAAGCAGGGATACCGCGGCCATCACAACAGCAAAAACTTTAAAAAACTTTTTCATATTTTCCTCTTTCAAAACAGTAAGATTTTTGTATTCCCGGCGCGCCACGCTCCGGAAACATTCCCCATAAACTATGGATTCCTGTATTTTTATACAGTTTCAAACAATTTTCAAGGCAACCTTCAAGCGATCGATTCACGCCCTGTCAAGGTCTTGTGATCGCCTGACGCGGGGTACGAGGGCGTCCCTGGATTGAGGGGGCAGCCCTTTGGCAAACTCCGGAGACAACCGCGTAGCGGTTGTCCAAGCGCTCCGCGCTTGCCTCCCACACTACCCATCACAATTTCGCTATTTCATCAATGGAAAGGCCGGTTCCCATCGCTATTTGCGAGGCGGGTATGCCTATTGCCTTAAGATTCCGGGCAATTTCCCGATCCCTTTCCCGCCGTCCTTCGTCCAGTCCGTCTTGCCATCCGTCTTGGCGGGCGCCTTGTATGCGGGCGTATTCGTCACGGCAGGCTCTTAGGCGAGCCTCGTAGAGCCTCCGTGTACCCTCGTCGGCGCTTATTACCTGTAGTTTGCTGTACGCTTCGTTTATTACGGGATTTCTTATTGCCAACATCTTAAACTCCTCCTCGCTTTCAGCCTTCAAAAACTTCAACCAGTCGGACAGATATCCTTCCTCCACCTCGGACAGGCGCGGCAGATTCAGCACGTGTATCTCCATCAGGTCGTTAAACGGAAAGTGCTCCTCCTTCTCATTCATGCCAAACGCGGTATGGCACTTCTTGCTTTCGGGGATAAAGTCGTAGTCCGTGATCACTATGATTATCGCCTGCTTTAGGTCGCTGTAGTGTCCGCCGCTGCCGATCTGTTCCGTAATCAGGTTTGACAGGTAGTGGCTGATCCGCGAGCGCATACCGGGTATGTTGGAGATTTGTATCTC